>WQWG01000143.1 GCA_009785435.1 Clostridiales bacterium | reverse complement strand
TGCGCGGATATTTCATTCACTTTGCATAGTATATGTACAGCCCTGCGAATATCGTTGACACCGGGCATATATGTTCTTGCGATGTTCCATAATGTGTCGCCATGTTGAACTGTGATTTGTATGTATTCATACTGCCCCAAACTGTCGGTGCCTGTTGCCCCAAAAACCGTGCTTGAAATGATTGCGATCAATATGATCATGAATGCAATCAATAATGTAAACTTTCCTCTGGCTTTTACTCGATATGTTTTTCCTGAAATGGTCATTGTTCACCCCTCCTCGTCCATCAACAAACATTAAACGTTTGTTCGCTACATACATAATATGCGAATGTTTGTTCTTTGTCAAGGAGAAATTTAAACATTTGTTCTATTTATTTGAAAACTTGCTCTCAAATACTTTTCCAACACTGGCATCAATATCGGATAACGTTTTCATCAATCTTTCCATTGGATATTCAAAATCTCTCGAAACCCACATTCCAATGGCTCCAAGCCATCCGGAAAGGCAAAATTGAACGTAATAATCCATTTCCTCAGAAATGGTCGATACATTGTACTCTTGGCACCAACAATCCATGCAAGCGTTTTTGAATAAGCCTGTCAGGCGTTCAGAAAAAGCCGTGCTGATATTCCCACCGAAAAACAAGCGGGATACTTGTCTATTTTTATTGATATAATCAAACAAGTCATTGAAAAATACGTTTGATTTAAAGGTATAGTCTATCGAAACAAGATTGCTGATTTCTTGAATGATGCTATCCTCCACATGGCTGTACAGTTCGTAAACATCTTTGAAGTTGGCATAAAATGTAGACCTGTGAATATCCACCTTATCGGTTAATTCTTTTACGGTTATATTCTGTATGCTCTTTTCATTAAGAAGCTCAATCAATCCTTCTCTGAGGGCTTTTTTTGTTTTTCGCACACGTCTATCCTCTTTATTTTCGATACTCAAATCAATCATCCTCCCATATCCAACACAATCGGTTTGAAGTGTCTTTTAACAGACAATTCAAATCCAAATTGATTATTGTTATCCATACACATGTCTATTATAATGCAAAGTGTATATCAATACAATGCATGATGAATGCAATATCTTTGGAGGTTTATAATGTCGCATCGCAAATTGCTTATTGTGTTAAGCATATTCCACGCAACGGTGAACACATTGTACTTGGTTCGGTTTTTTGGAATACTTCCGCCCGAAGAAGTCGTTTATGGGTACGTGTCGTGGTTTATGTCATTTGCATTGCCCAATACTGTCTTTACCTTGCTGTCATGGCTTCTGGTGTACTCATTGCTGAAAAAACGTGATGCGTTAGCCGTATTATCAGGATTGCTAAATGCAGGAGGCTTGATATTCCATGCATTAAACGGTTTCATGTTCGGATTTTATTCAGGTTTTCTTAGGTCGCTGACATTGAACGCAGCATTTGAAACCGTCGTGTATGTATATGGTTTATCTCTTGCCACATTCTACATCTCACAATTTTGGCCGATTATTAACAAAAAGTATCAAAGGAATGGATAAAATGCTCACTTTATATTTTTCAGGAACAGGAAATACGAAGTATGTTGCCGACTTATTTAGTCAAAGAATGGGCGCAAGATGCATTTCAATCGAAGAGGATATAGACTTTGCGGCCGTAATCAAAGAACATGACACGATCGCCTTTTGCTACCCAATCTATCATTCCAGAGTGCCGCGAATGATGAGAGAGTTTGTTTGTCATCATATGGCGGATTTGATTGGCAAGCGGGTGATTATTCTTGTCACGCAGCAGGCATTTTCGGGCGATGGTGCAAGGGTATTTACGGATTTATTTGAAGAAGACGCAATCAAAGTCATTTACGCCGAACATTTTAACATGCAACAAAATATGGGGAATATTCCTGTGTGGTGGGCATTGTTCAAGCCGACCGAACAATCCAGACAGAAATACATCAAGAAAACCGAAGCAAAAATGAACATCGTCATAAGCAACATCAAAGCCGGCATGATTAAGAAGCGCGGTTTTTCTAAAGGGTCAGAGCTTTTGGGATATATCCAAGGAAAGCCGTGGCAAAAGAATACGAGCGCCATTGCGCCCGTTCGACTTGAAAAGAAGCTGATGAATGATGTGCGAATCCACCAAGATTGTATCACTTGCAATCTATGTACAAAGATTTGTCCTATGAAAAACTTGATCAACCATGAGGGGAAAATACAACATTTGAACAATTGTACGATTTGTTATCGTTGCGTGAACCGGTGTCCACAGAAAGCGATTACGGTCTATATTCACAGGAAACCCAAGTGGCAGTATACGATGGAATGAAAATTCATCATTCTTCTGTTGAAAGTTTGTCAAACCATGCATTGATTCTTTTCATCACTTTTTTATAATACACCGCTGCCAATGCAAAGAGTATCATAACGATTGACGCAAGGATGATGATGCCCGTGTAACTTTCATGATCGTACATGGTGCCAATTAAAATGCTCACCATCACCGCAGGGGTTCTGCCGATCAAGACCAGCAGTAAAAAAGGCAAAAGCTTTATTTTTGAAAGTCCGACAACGTAGCCAAGTCCTTCTTTGAGCGGTACGCCCGGAATTAAATAAATGAGGAAAATGGCGATGAGGCCTTTTTTGCTGTTGACCAAATTGATGAATTTCGTGAACTTCTCTTCGCCGAAGAACAAGTACATTGCGTCTTTTCCCAGCTTTCGAGACAAATAAAACGTAATCGTACTCCCGATCAAAATACCGGTCATGGTAAGCACATATCCCAGCCAGAAGCCAAAAACAAACCCCGACGCGATGTGAAACGGCGGTCCGGGGATGACGGCAATGACCACATGAAAAATCGGAAAAGCGACGTAAACCAAGATACTCACAAGCTCATACCGCAACAAAAAATCCCTTACTTCATCCAGCGAATGAAAACTCATGATCAGATCATATTGAAAAATGAAAAGATATGCAGGGATTCCGATTATGAATAATAGCAACAGAATGAATTTGGCAATTGCTATTAATTTTTTGTTTCTAAGATTGTCTTTTTCCATCAACGATTAGTATCTCTCATCATCGGT
>WQWG01000142.1 GCA_009785435.1 Clostridiales bacterium | reverse complement strand
TTGATGACCGCCAGATATTCGAGGATTCTTTCTTTTACTTTTTCAAGCCCGTAGTGATCCTCATTCAAGATTTCTTCAGCCTTGTTCAAATCCATGTTTTCTTTGGCGGATTTGTTCCACGGAAGCGCGAGGATCGTCTCAATATAGGTTCTGATTACTGCGCCCTCTGCTGAACCGGGTTGTATCTTTGACAGTCTCTTGATTTCCTTTTCAACTTTCTTTTCGGTTTTCTTAGGCATCTTGAGGCTTTTCAATTTTTTCATCCAATTGGCGATTTCATCTTCGATGTCTTCGTCTTGGCCAAGCTCTTCGGCAATCGTACGCATCTGCTCTCTGAGATAGTACTCTCTTTGATTTTTGTTGATGCGTGTTTTGACTTTGACGTTTATGTCCTGCTCGATCTGCAGAATTTCAATTTCATTGATGATGATCCGATTTACTTTTTCCAGCCTGTCATCTGTATCTATGGTTTCAAGAATTTCTTGTTTTTCTTCGATTTTAATGTCCAAGTGCGATGTAATGATATCAGCAAGTCTTCCCGGCTGGCCAATCATGGCGATCGACTGAAATACCTCTTTCGGACTTTTGGGTGCCATCGAAAGGTACTCGTCAAAATTTGTGACAACAGAGCGCATCAAGGCCACTGTTTTCGCTTTTAATTCTTCGACTTCTTCATCTTGTATCATACTGACTGCACATTTGAAAAAAGGCACTTCCTGTATGACTTCTTCGATATGCCCTCTGCATATGCCCTCTACGAGAACCCTGATCGAATCCCCCGGAAGCTTCAGCATTTGCTTGATCTTCGCAACGGTTCCAATCGAATAGAAGTCTTCCGGCGTAGGAAGCTCCGTATTTTCATCTCTCTGTGAAACGAGAAAGATGTGCTGGTTGACAATCATCGCTTTTTCCAAAGCGTTGATCGATTTTTCTCTTCCGATATCAAAATGCAATACCATGTTCGGAAAAATCGTCATCCCCCTGAGCGGTATAAGTGGTATGATTAATGGATCGGATACAGAGGAAATATCACTTAATATGGATTCATCTTTATTTCTTTTCTCTGCCATAAGTTCTCTCCCATGTGTTCATTCTTACGAAACGGGTCGAATGAAAAAACAAGGCGGACTATCACGCCGCCTTACATTGCTCATGCCGTTTCGTCACGTTTCTTTTCTTTCTTTGATTCAGCAAGTACCAAAGTCGGCATTATGTCATTGTCAATGGTTCCTTTTGTGATGATGCACTTTTTAACATCATCTCTGGATGGGATTTCATACATGATGTCTGTCATTATTTTTTCGAGAATGCTTCTGAGTCCCCTTGCCCCCGTCTTTCTTTCAATGGCTTTTTCGGCAATTCGAACGATTGCTTCATCCTCGATTTCAAGTTCTACATTATCCATCAAAAACAATTTTTTGTACTGCTTAATGAGCGCGTTCTTCGGTTCCTTAATGATACGAACCAACGCGTCTTTTGACAATTCTTCAAGTGTTACAACGACCGGAAGTCTTCCAATAAATTCCGGAATCAATCCGTATTTTAATAAATCTTCAGGCTGGATCAGCTTTAAAACATCCGAAGCTTGCGCTTTGCTATACTTCATGTCAGAGTGAAAGCCGATGACTTTTTCGCCAAGCCTTTTCTGGATGATCTTATCGATACCATCAAACGCGCCGCCGCATATAAACAGGACATTTGTCGTATTGAACTGTATAAAGTCCTGATGCGGGTGTTTCCTGCCGCCTTGCGGAGGAACACTTGCAACCGTCCCCTCTAGTATCTTAAGCAGCGCCTGCTGCACACCCTCTCCACTGACATCTCTGGTAATGGAAGGGTTTTCAGATTTTCTTGCGATTTTATCGATTTCATCGACATAGATGATGCCCTTTTGCGCCCTTTCGACATCATAATCAGCAGCCTGTATGAGCTTCAGCAAAATATTTTCAACATCTTCGCCTACATATCCCGCTTCCGTCAGTGCCGTCGCATCCGCGATCGCAAAAGGAACGTTTAATATCTTGGCTAGCGTTTGCGCAAGCAACGTTTTGCCGGAGCCTGTAGGCCCGATCATAATGATGTTGCTTTTTTGCAGTTCTACCTCTTCTTCACCGGGCTTGCTCACATAGTTGTTGATCCGCTTATAGTGATTGTACACGGCTACCGCAAGTGCTTTCTTTGCTGAATCCTGGTCAATTACATAGTCTGATAAAATTTTAGAAATCTCAACCGGTTTTGGCAAGTCATACTTACTGCTTGCCGTGGCATTCGCCGCCTGTATGAATTCTTCTGAAATTATATCTTGACAAAGTTCTATGCACTCATCACATATATAAACTCCCGGCCCCGCAATCAGTCTTCTGACTTGCTCCTGAGGTTTGCCGCAGAACGAACATTTCAATTGTTTGTTGTCATCGTATTTAGACATTTACTCTCCTCTCGAATGAAACACTTTGTCTATGATCCCATATTGGACAGCCTCGTCTGCATTGAGAAAAGTATCCCTGTCGGTATCTTTCTCTATCCTTGAAAGCTCCTGCCCTGTGTTATTGCTCAAAATTCTGTTTAATTTCTCTCTTGTTTTGATAATATGGTCTGCATGGATACGAATATCTTCCGCCTGCCCTTTCACACCGCCCAAAGGCTGGTGGATCATGATTTCAGCATTTGGAAGCGCATATCTTTTGCCTTTTGCGCCTGCCGCGAGTAAAAACGCGCCCATGCTCGCCGCCATGCCAATGCATATCGTCGAAACATCCGGCTTGATAAACTGCATCGTATCATAGATCGCAAACCCGGCCGTTACGGAGCCTCCCGGACTGTTGATATACAGAGAAATATCTTTTTCAGCGTCTTCCGCCTCGAGAAACAACAATTGCGCTACGATGACACTGGCATTGTACTCGTCAATAGCGTCTCCCAAAAATATGATTCTATCCTTCAAAAGCCTTGAATAAATGTCGTAAGACCGTTCGCCTCTTGAAGTCTGTTCAATAACATATGGTATTAAGGTCATTGGTTATATATACCCCTTTCACGCATCCCTATACCCATCCTAGGATGAGCATGAACCGACGGCTCAGTTGCCT
>WQWG01000141.1 GCA_009785435.1 Clostridiales bacterium | reverse complement strand
TTTGTAAAGCGGCGCTCCGAGGCGCTGCCCTGAACGTATTCATCAATACAAAAGCGATGAAGGACAGAGACTACGCGAAAAATCTAAACAACCAAGCCAATGCGATTCTAAAAAAATATACGGCAGCAGCGGATGAAATATTTGACAAGGTACTGATGGAATTAAAGCAGGAGGACACCACGGCATGACCCAAATACTAAAAGGCAAACCGGTCTTGGACGCATTGAATGAGAAACTGAAAGTTGATATAGAAAGGTTAAACGCAAGCGGAATTTACCCGACGTTGGGCATCGTCAGGGTTGGCGAAAAGCCGGAAGATGTGGCGTATGAACGCGGCGTGACCAAGAGAGCGGAAACCATCGGCGTGAACGTGAAAAATTATCTGTATTCCGGCAATATTGAACAGGACGTACTTGCAGAGGAACTGAAAAAAATCAGCAACGACGACACCATTCACGGCGTGCTTTTGTTAAGGCCGCTTCCGGCTCATATCGATGAAAAAATCGTGTGCCGCCAGCTTGCGCCATCAAAAGATGTCGATGGCATCACCGTGACCTCTATGACCGGCGTTTACAGCGGTTTCGATTTTGGATATCCGCCATGTACGGCTGCGGCATGCATTGAAATATTGAAGTTCTACGGCATTGAACTGAAAGGAAAGAGAGCAGTCGTTGTCGGAAGAAGCCTTGTCGTCGGAAAACCCGTCGCGATGATGCTGTTAAAAGAAGACGCGACGGTGACGATCTGTCATACGAAAACCGTTGATTTGCCACAGATTTGCAAAGAAGCTGACATTTTGATCGCTGCGTCAGGCCAAGCCAAGAGCATTGACAGCAGATATTTCAACAGCGAACAAGTCGTGATAGACGTAGGCATCAATGTAGGCGATGACGGAAACATCATATGCGGCGATGTGGACTTCTCCGCTGCCGACGGAAACGTAAAGGCGGTAACGCCCGTACCCGGTGGTGTGGGGACGGTCACAACGGCAATTTTGCTGAAGCATGTGGTGGAAGCTGCCGGGAAGAGGTAGTATTTTCAAACACCACAATATTTATTATAGAGCCCTTTTAAATCTCGCAGACCTCTGCGAGTATTACAGAGCTTTTTAATACTTCTCAAAAAATCAAATGACCCGACATGGTACGCATCGTTGAGAGGCGTGTCGGGTACTATTACTATTATTTTATCGTTTTGCATCCGGTTTGTAAACCATTTTCAAAAATATTTTTTACCATTCTGACAGATAATAGGCAAACTTCACACTTTAAACAAAGCCATATGTATTCACATCAACCGATACAAATCCTCAAGCATGTCAATATGAGATCGCAACGCCGTTTTCAACTCTGTCTTGTCACTGCTGCCTGCAATGCTTTGCAGTTCAGAGGGCAAGTCATCCGATACTCTGTTAATCGCCGCGTTTAACGTTCGTATTCCGGAAAGAATAAGCTCGACGGGGTTTTCTTGTACTGCTGCTCGCGCAGCGGCTCTTTCTTCTTCAAATGTGCCGTTTTCAATGGATGTCGCCACATCCGTTATATCACCCTCTGAGCCGGATAACAGTGCACGAAGTTCTTTTCTGGTGATCGGCACCCTCTCTGCCAATATATCTCTCTTTGCTTCAGGTGACACTCGGCCGATTGCAGAAATTGCTTCGGCAACGACAGCATCGCGTTCGATGGTTCTTGGCGACACATTATATTCTCTGGCAAGGCGATTCGCTGTAAAACGTAAATCTGGCTGTCCGTCACTGTGACGGATTGGACTATTTTCAACGTTTTCAACAAAACGCTCGCCACCTCCGTGGATTTTCTTTTCTGTATTATAATGCAACCCACGAAAAAAAGTTAATTGTTTTTGCGTCAAATTACGGCGTGAAATCTGTGTCGATATAATCCATATGATCACATCGTCTCTCGAATCGAACTCCATACTGACTGTGTTGAATGGCAGACCATGTTTTTGAACAATCGCGTACCGGTTATGCCCGTCAATCAAAATCCCGTTCCATAGAACAAGCGGCTGCATACAACCATGTTCTAAGATATTTTCCTCGAGCCACGCATACGTTACGGCGTCGAGTGCCGGTAACAGCAATTTGAATTCCTGATCAATGATAATCTCCGGCATTTGTACACCCCCTTATTGTCTTGAGTATACAAGCTAGAGGGCGTTCCGGTCAATCGTTATAAAAATTCAACTTGTGCAAATTTTGCACAAGTTCAAAACGATTTCACATTTGAAAAATATGGAAACAAACGAAATACACGATCTACTTGCTTCTACTCCCCAAAAACGCGCCACCCACAATAAAAACCAACCCAACGACCGGTATGATTCCCAACACTTCTCCCGTAAAAATCACCAACATCAAAAGTTGCAAAAAAGGTGTGATCAATGACAATGTGGCAATTTTCACAGTATCGCCCATAAGCGCCATCGTCCACAACGTATAAGCAATACCTAACTGGCCGATGCCTCGTAGCAAAATCCACAAACTTGCCGTCAATGCGAACTGTGGGATATCATCAAATGCAAATAAATAAGCAAATGCAACAATCGCCGCCCATGCAAAATACATCATCATTGCAACGCTCTTATCATATGTCACTTTTTTGGTCAGAACGCCGAAGAGTCCATAAGAAAATCCGCACAATAACGCCAAACTGATTCCAAAAAGATTTGCGTTTGCAAATTCGGAAAAATTCCCTCTCGTTACGACCAATAACATTCCAAAAAATGAAATCAACATCACGATCGCCTTGCGCGATGTCATTTTTTCTCGCAAGATGATGACTGAAAAAATAGCAATCCAGATCGGCCATGTGAAACTTAATGCAGCCGCTTCCATTCCGGTCGCGTATCGATACGCATACATATTCAACATATTATACGCAAGCACGCCCAAACTGCCCATTGCCGCCATGATGACAAAATCTTTCAATCGATAAGATTTAAGCTGACTCAATTTGCCCTGTTTCCAATTCACCAAAGCCAAAAAAACAAACGCCAACAAAAAAGCAAATGGCAAGGCTTGCGCTCCGGTCATATACGCATTCAAACGCACGAACGTAACGGAACTCATGCT
>WQWG01000140.1 GCA_009785435.1 Clostridiales bacterium | reverse complement strand
GACCAAAAGCGCTCCGATTGCGGCAGGGGTGAGCTTCGTATGAGAGGGCAAAATGATGTCTTCTCTGTACAGGCGTAAACTGATTTTTTTTACATGCTTCCATGCGTGTGATGCGTCTCGCAGCACTGCTCTCTTTCCCTCAAAAACCAGTTCTTCTACCATTAAAACAGTGTCAAATCCCGTCGGTATAGGGCCTCCTATATTTACGACGGTTAATTTTTCGGGATTCAATTCAATTGGTACGAATTCCGTTGGGACAAAGGCATCCGCGGCCTTGACATTGGTTCTGCCTGTGGCGTAAGGATTGAAGTGTGGATTGGTAAACTGCGACCGGCAACCTCGTGCGGTAATTCGGCCCAGAGCTTCTGACATAGGGATTGTTTCAGTTTCCGGTTGTTTGAGCAGCGACTCCAAGATGATGCGATATCCACCGACGACTTTTTCGATTGGGCGGTTTTCCAAATGTTTATCACGCATATTTGTACCTCCACTGCTAAACGGATGGGGGGTTTTTCTTGATTATGAACGAGCGGGCATCTTGCCGATCAGCTTAAGCGCCCTCGCATATTTGCTGTATTCTTCCGGGATGAGAGCATAACGCTCAGCCAATTTTGTTCCAAGCGCAATCAAATCATCTTGGGAACCGGAAAAAAGCTCAAGCTCAAGTTCGCAGATCGGCTCTGAACCCGAGTCGGTTACAATATCGCCCGTATCAATCGATATCTCGATGATGCTGTTTTTGGTATCCACTCGTACTCTGCGTCTTAAAAACCCTACTTCCACGACACTGGAAAGCTGCTTGCCCTCGATAAGCTCCATCATTTGAAGCCCTATGTCGCTTTCTTTAAAAATTGCGGGATCAGGCATAATCAAGCAAGCTTCACCCTCGATTGGAACATTGATTTCGTTTCTGGTGTGAAGAGCGCCTTCGCTTTTGCCGTTCCACTTCAAAGACGCAATGGAACGCGAACCCTCCATACGAACTCTAAAAGCGATGTCGTGCTTGGCAAGCAATCCGTCTTCCGTATCAAAGTACGCTGCTTTTAAGACCAGCTTTTCTCTGGATTCTGCTTCTTCCATTTCGATGATGTCAGAATCCTGCCAAATGCTTTCGGCAATATTTTTATCAGGGATTGAATATTTTAATTCGATTTCAACCATTTCATCTCACTCATGAATCCTATCGTAAACGATGTTTTCTTTTCTTCTATGATTCAAAATTTTACCATCAATCTTGTCGGAAAACAAGACCCATCTGTATGAAAAAAATTGATTGATGGTTGTTTTGGCAGAGATTATAATGAAAGCAGATGAGCCCAGTTCAAAGCGATTCCAGAGCAGTTTGCAAATCGCCATAATTGCCCCAAAAGTAATAATTGTAGTCTTTGCCTTCATCGCCCATATACCAAGTACCCAGTTCATCAGTTACTTCTAAAAGATACAGTCCGCCAACTGATATCATTCTGTTTGGATTATCAATCAACTCGTTATACTTCTCACCGTCTCGGATGCCACTATGATATAAACTGTTGGCATCAACAAATAGTTTTATATCAATATCGTTGTACTTTTTTAATGTGTCTTTTTCTGTATGAGTAAAATCTGTATTGAGTTCAATAATCATTCAATATCTCCGGTGATGTTCAGGGTTGGAAAGCACCAAAAATGCAGTCGTTGCAACGGATTGCAATCAGTACGGCAGTTAATTTTTATCCGCTGTTTATTCATTTACCTTAAATGTGTAGTCAGTTGGTTCTTCTTTTAACTCCAATTTTAATTGGCATCCGATGGCATCCACATACCTGATAAGACTTTTAAGGCTTGGACTGACATCTTTTCCAACTTCAATCCTGCTAATCGCTTGCTGTGATAGCCCGCTTGCTTGCTGCAAGTCTTTTTGTGTTATATTGTTACGTTTCCGCATTTCCGTTAAATCATTTCGAAGTTTTACTTCTTCCTGTTGCAGTCGTGCGGATTCAATATGAGACATTTCATATTCTCGAAATGCTTTTTTTGCTTCCGGGTCATCTTTAAAAATTTCTTGAAGCTCCTGAGCTTCTTTGATGGGATTCACTTTTACAAATGGCATAACAATCACCTCCTCATTAACTAATGTCAAACCCTTCTTCTTTTGCTCTACTAATGGCTGTTTCTAATTCGAATTTTTCAGCCTTTCCTTTTTGTTTTTTGCAGGCATGGAAGAAATAAATATTTTCTTGATCTGCTAATACATACATAATCCGATTATCAGAAAATTTTATTTCCCACAGTTTCCCCTTGAGTTGCCGTGTGTTTAGCTTTTTCAAGGCGTCAACGCCATTTAATATTATCTCATGCCGAATCCTATACCCCTCTTTCATTTCATTATTGGGTAAACTGCTGAGATATTCCTTTATAACATTTTTTCCGCCTTGCGTAACGTAATCATGTATTGTCATAGGTATCTGTTGCCTTTCCGATATTATAAAAATATCGCTACACTTACAATACTACAATTTTGATGTATTGTCAATTTTTCTATTTTAAACTGGCAGTATGATAGGTAATCGATTTTACCACACGCAATAAAAGACACGTTGCTAAAAATGCGCATCTGACATCATGCGTTATTCCGATTCGCTTTGCGGGCAGGAGTGGCAAATAAATCGCTATGTACTGACGGCATTTCAACATCAATTCCATGCAAGTAATCTCCAATCAATTGCCCGATTTTCGATGCCTCTTGCCAAATTGGCTGAGTTTCTACCGCCACGCAATGGTCAGCTGACGCTTTCGCGCCTTTGCCATATTTATACTCGATTCCTCCGCCATTTATACAGTCATCTCCATATCCGCAGGTCAAACAGGGTAAATTCCCGTCAATCGTTAATTGTGCGATATGTTTTGTTTTTTCCATCATCATTTCTCTGGCGATTTGTTGGTGTACAAGTTCGCTTAGGTTTGTGTGAAGCGAGGACAAAATCGTTACGGTTATTTTACCCTCAAGCAGACTTTTATTATGTCGCATAGACCAGAAGCGTTCTAAAAGTGCTTTCGTATATGCATCCAACATTCCATATGGCGTATAGCCGCCGATTACCAATGCGTGTGATTCCAAGATTTTTT
>WQWG01000139.1 GCA_009785435.1 Clostridiales bacterium | reverse complement strand
GGATAGATGGTTCTCGTTCCGTCGATCCCTCTGCACGCGATCACCGATATCTCTTTGTCAAACTCGACAAATTCCTCGACCATCAGCTCTTTTGCGCCGCCGCCCAATTGCGCAAATGCGCTTTCGACTTCCGCTTCATCTCGAATCAATGCGTTTCCTTTGCCATCGTATCCGCCTGTCGTGGTTTTCAGCATCATCGGATAGCCAAAAAACTCTTTTTTTCCAAAGTCCCGTATTTCCGATACGCTCGCAACCCGAGCAAACCGAGGAACAAGAATGCCATGCCGATCCAAAACTTGCTTCTGAGAATATTTATTCTGAATGACTTTTAACGCTTTCACCGATGGATAAATCAGATGGCCTTTGTTTTCCAACTCTTCCAGCGCCGTCGCGTTGATATGTTCAAATTCGTATGTAATCACGTCCACTTGTTTTGCAAGTTCAAAGTAACCCTCAGGATCGTCAAAACCGGACATGACATGCGCGTCACTCACGCTGTGCGCCGGACAATCCGCTGCCGGATCCAATACGACAACATAAAACCCCAGCCGCTTTGCTTCCAAGATCATCATCTTGCCAAGCTGTCCGCCGCCGATGATTCCAATTCTTTTTTTGATAATATTCATCATGCCTTCCCCATTTCTGCTAAATATGCCTCATACCCCAACTTGTCCAACCGGTCAACCTTTCCGTGAACCATGTCGTCAAGGCCTTTTTTATACTCAGATAGTTTTTTTGATATCTCTTCACTGTGAAGCGACAATATGGACGCTGCGAGTATTCCCGCATTTTGAGCGCCGTTGATCGCTACCGTCGCCACCGGGATCCCCGGAGGCATTTGCACGATCGAGTACAAAGAATCCACACCCGAAAGCGCCTTTGTTTGTATCGGCACACCGATCACAGGCAACGTCGTAATCGACGCGACCATGCCCGGCAAATGGGCAGAACCGCCCGCTCCTGCAATGATAACAGAAATGCCTCTGTCTTTGGCCGCAAGTGCATATTCATAAAGCCTTTTT
This sequence comes from Clostridiales bacterium, assembly GCA_009785435.1. GTDB lineage: Bacteria > Bacillota > Clostridia > Peptostreptococcales > Anaerovoracaceae > WQWG01. The sequence continues at coordinate 2,093 of WQWG01000139.1, read as the reverse complement.
GGAGTCCTATGAGCAGAGACAATCGTAATTTCATATGGTATCTTAAAGCTGCCAAGCAAATCGGCCGCCTCTTTCATAACGGGCAGATCAGAATCGCTGCCCATAATAATTCCAACTTTCATAAAACCCCTCTCAGTCTATTTCACCAATAACTTTTTGATCCCTTTTTCAAGTCCATCGATCGTAAGCTCGAACATCGGGAATATCTCCTTGATTTTTAAAAGCGTATGGCTTCCATACATATCATCCCAATACTGTTCTTTGATCGGGTTCAGCCATATTGCCTTTTTATACCGTTTTCTGAACTTTGTCAGCCATTCGATCCCCGGTTCTTCGTTAAAAAGGGAAATGACGCTATTGCCACCCGGCCTCAGGAGTTCCGATGGTGCCATGGCCGCGTCGCCGACAAAAATGACCTTGTACTCACTGTCCAGCGTACCGAGCGCCCACTTCGTATCGATCCAATCCCCTCTTCTGCACCTTGGCGTGGTATACAAATGGTCGTAAATGCAATTGTGGAAATAATAGACCTTGATGTCTTTAAAATGGTTTGATTTGCTGACCGCCTGAAAAAGCCTGTTGCACAGATGGGTATACGGTGCCATTGAACCGTCGCTGTCAAACAAAATCAAAAGTTTTACTGTGTTTTTCCTCGGTTTATCAAAGACCAGTTTCAGGTGTCCTGCATTGTCGCACGTCTCATCAATGGTCGCATCGATATCCAGCTCCGTCTTTGCACCCTCGACCCTCGATGAAAACTGGCGGAGCTTCCTGAATGCCATCTGGAAATTCCGGATGTCCAGTACATTGTCCTCCCGAAAGTCTCTAAAGTGTCTTTCTCCCGCGATTTGAACAGCCGTCTTATGCCTGCCCTCGCCGCCTGTACGAATGCCCCTTTCATGGTATCCGCCATGGCCCATCGTCGATGTGCCGCCTGTACCGATCCAGTAATTCCCGCCGTCATGCTTCCCTTTTTGCTCTTCCATTCTTTCTTTAAACCGGTCAAGAAGCTCTTCCAGTTCAAGCAGGAAATCATCCAGCATTTTCTTATCGTTGATGTCTCTGAGCCGGGTGTCTTCGCTTAGCCAATCCCAAAACTCTTTCGGCAGATCGTCTTCACTCATGATTCCGTGAAAATACTCGGCAAATATCATATCAAACTTATCGTATTGGCTCTCGCTTTTGATCAAGACCGCTCGGCACAAATGATAAAAGTTCGTCAGACTGGAGCCGGCAAGCCCTTTATCAAGTGCCTCAATCAGAGAAAGCCATTCATTAAAAGAAACATCAAGTCCCCTCGCGCGCAGCAGATAGAAAAAGTCTAAAAACATCTACCACCTCTTCAGGGAAAACCCTCTTTCTTTCACCTCATACACCGTGTCGATGTCCTGATTCTTTTTCAGCAACGTACCTACAAAAGGAATCTCTTTTGCGATCTTGCTTACATCAACGCCTGAAAGCATCAGGGCTTTGAGCCAATCCAACAGTTCTGACGTACTCGGCTTTTTCTGTATGTCACGCATCTCTCTGATGCTATAGAACGTTTGCATCGCATTGGCAAGCAATTTTTTCTCTATATCGCCGTAATGTACCTTAATGATTTCTTCCATTCTTTCTTGATCCGGAAATTCGATATAATGGAAAACGCATCTCCTGAGAAACGCATCCGGAAGTTCTTTTTCCGCGTTTGAAGTGATGATAACGATTGGCCTGTTGATCGTTTTGATCGTTTCTTTCGTTTCACTGATGTAAAATTCCATTTTATCCAATTCCCAGAGCAGGTCATTCGGAAATTCAAGATCTGCCTTATCGATCTCATCGATCAGAAGCACCGGCTGTTCTTCCGATGTGAACGCTTCCCCAAGCTTACCAAGTTTGATGTACTTCTTGATGTTTCCCACATCCCCTTCGCCAAACTGGCTATCATAAAGCCTCTGTACGGTATCATACAGATAAAGCCCCTCTTGTGCTTTTGTCGTCGATTTGATGCCCCAGATGATCAGGTTCTTATTCAGCGCAGTCGCGATCGATTCCGCAAGCATCGTCTTCCCTGTTCCCGGTTCACCTTTGATGAGAAGCGGCTTTGCAAGCGC
>WQWG01000138.1 GCA_009785435.1 Clostridiales bacterium | reverse complement strand
CCACGTGGTCTTTTTTCGTCATTACCGCAGATCAAAATTTTGAAAAACTGGTTTTCGCAAAACCGGCGGATCGAAGACGGAAATTATACAATGGCCGCATAGAGACATGTTACTATCAATTTCACGGACAAAAGTAAAGAAAATGAATGATTTGAACGACGTTTATGATAAAGATAAGCGTCTTTTTTTATCGTATAAGAAGCATCTTTCTGAATTAATATAAATAAAAATGAAAAATTATGCAAAAAAGTCTGGACAAATGCGAGAAGATTAGGTAAAATGTAATAAGCCAAAATGAATAGTTATAGGAGATTTAAAAATGGCCGTAAATTTAAAGGGAAGAAGTTTTTTGACTCTGATGGACTTTACCCCGAATGAGATCAGATATTTGCTTGATCTTTCCCATGAATTGAAGTCAAAGAAAAAGAACGGGATTTATGGCGATCTTTTAAAGAGAAAGAACATTGTCCTTTTATTCGACAAAGCTTCTACGAGAACGAGGTGCGCTTTTGAAGTCGCCTGTTACGATGAAGGTGGGCATGTGACGTTTCTTGACAAGGAAAGTTCTCAGATGGGGAAGAAAGAATCCTTAGAGGACACAGCCAAAGTACTTGGCAGGTATTACGATGGCATCCAGTACAGAGGGTATCAACAAGAAACGGTTGAAAGCCTGGCGAAGTTTGCCGGTGTGCCTGTGTGGAACGGGCTGACGGATACGGATCATCCTACACAGATTTTGGCGGATCTGATGACGATCGAAGAGCACGTGAAAAAACCGCTTGATCAAGTAAAAGTCGTATTCTGCGGAGATGTTCGCAACAATATGAGCTACGCGTGGATGTACGGTTGTGCAAAAATGGGCATGCATTATGTGGCTTATGGCCCCGAAGAATTGATTGACGGGATCGACAAGAGCGTTAAGGCCAAAGCGCAGGCGATGGCTGACGAAACAGGAGCTGTTATTGAAATGAGCAGCGCCCCGAAGTGTCTGGACGGCGCGGATGTCATTTATACGGACGTATGGGCATCCATGGGTGAAGAAGCTCAGATTCCTGAACGGGTAAGGCTGCTGACGCCATATCGAGTCACGATGGATACGATGAAAGCGACCGGAAACAACGATGCTATTTTCATGCACTGTCTGCCGGCGTGCCATGACCTTGAGACGACGCAGCTTGCCAAAGAGCAGTGGAAGCTGGGGTATGACATCAGGGAAGTGACAGACGAGGTATTCAGGAGCAACCATTCCAAGGTGTTTGATGAAGCCGAAAACAGAATGCACACCATAAAAGCGGTCATGGTCGCGACGATCGGATAAAGCATTGGCAACATATTATTTTGTTAAGACAGTATCTAAATATACAATATTTCCAAGAAAGGGGATAGACGATGGCTGGTACAGCATATTTAATTTTAGAAAACGGCACAATTTTTGAGGGAGAGTTCTTCGGAGCGCAAGGGGAAATAACGGGGGAAGTCGTATTTACGACAGGAATGACAGGTTATTTGGAAACATTGACAGACCCGAGCAATTACGGCAAAATCGTATTGCAGACATTTCCGCTCATCGGAGATTGTGGTGTGATTCCGGAAGACTTCGAAAGCGATAAGATTGCTCTGAGAGCTTACATCGCGAAGCATCCGTGTGAGGATCCCTCCAATTTCAGGAGTGAAGGCGACATTTGGTCGTTTATGAAAGAGCGCGGCGTGATCGGGCTTTGCAGCATTGACACGCGAGCCCTCACAAAAATAATCCGTGACAACGGCACAATGAATGGGAAAATCACATCCAAACCGCCTACGGAAGCTGACCTTGCCGAAGCAAAGGCATACTTCGTAAGCGATGCCATCGCGGCTGTTTCGCCGAAAGAGATTGCGAAAACCGGAAGCGGCTCTCGTCGTGTAGCACTATTGGACTTTGGTGCGAAGCAAAGCATTACGAAGACATTGGTTGCGAAAGGCTGCGAAGTGTGGTCGTTCCCTTACGATACACCGGCAGAGGAGATTTTGAAAATCAAACCGACCGGCATCATGTTGTCAACCGGCCCCGGAAACCCGGAAGCGCCGGAAAACAAAGGAATTATAGAAACCTTACGCGCGCTTGACAAAAGCGGTGTACCGATGTTCGGCATCTGTCTGGGCCATTTGCTTTTGGCACTGGCAAAAGGGCATTCAGTTCAAAAACTTAAATTCGGTCATCGCGGAAACCAGCCGGTCAAAGAGATGTCAACCGGCCGCGTGTATATGGCAAGCAAAAATCACGGCTACACAGTCATTGCAGATCAAAGTTCTTTCGTGAACGTCAACAACGGCACGTGCGAAGGCTTGGATTACGGAAATTCTTTCTCTGTGCAATTTAGGCCCGGAGGACTGGGAGGACCCCTTGATACTGCATTCCTGTTTGACCGTTTCATTGAAAGGATGGATAACTATGCCACTCGATAAAAGTATTAAAAAAGTTTTAGTAATAGGCTCAGGCCCTATCGTCATTGGACAAGCGGCGGAATTTGATTATGCCGGTACGCAGGCTTGTCGTGTACTCAAGGAAGACGGCATCGAAATCGTGCTTGCCAATTCCAATCCGGCGACCATTATGACAGACACAAACATTGCGGACAGAATCTATATTGAGCCGCTTACGCTTCCGACAATCAAGCGCATTATTGAAAAAGAGCGCCCGGACAGCATCTTGTCGAGTCTTGGAGGACAGACGGGATTAACGCTTTGCATGAAGCTTGCTCGCGAAGGATATTTGGAGAAAATGAACTTGAAATTACTCGGTTCTTCTCCCGAGACAATCGACAAAGCTGAGGATAGGTTGCTGTTTAAACAAACGATGCAAAAAATAGGCCAGCCGGTCATTCCATCGGTTGCAGTAACCGATGTGGAAAGCGCGGTTGCATTTGCGGAGGAGATGGGATATGCCGTCGTCGTGCGCCCGGCGTTCACCTTGGGGGGTGCCGGTGGAGGTATTGCAGAGGATGAGGCACAGCTTCGTGAAATTGCGGCAAATGGTATTGCGCTTTCGCCAATCAATCAGATTTTGGTTGAAAAATCGATTGCCGGTTGGAAAGAAATCGAGTTTGAAGTTATGCGTGACCGCGCTGACAACGTGATCAT
>WQWG01000137.1 GCA_009785435.1 Clostridiales bacterium | reverse complement strand
CCTTGCGCCATCCGGCAAAAGCGTGCCTGAAAATAGGCCGCTTGCTGTTTGTAACAAATTTGAGTTTAGTCCTAACGTTTCGGCAAGTTCTTGATTAAAAAGCACCATCTGCGGAGCGGGCGCTGATGCTGGGTTCTGATTTCGATAGAATAGTTCGGGAAGTTCCGTGTACGTGTGTTCAAAATTCCAACCTTGATGAGAAACTGCGTTTGCCATGGTGATCCTCCTGAGATTTGAATTGTCACGCTACCGGTGCGCAACACCTCTTTACACTTATTATCCCGTTGTTTCACTAAATTATACGACTATGGCATTCTCTTTCGAAGCATGAAATTCACACCGACCGGTTTATCCATCTTGATCTTTACAATTTGCTGCGGATGTGGCGCTGAGTCCAACGGATTTCCTGTCTCGTCAACCATTTCAGTCAACATTTGCGTAAAATGGTCTTGAAACGGCCCGAACACTTCGATTTCATCGCCCACGGTCATCTTATTTCTCTGTTCGACTGTGGCGTACCCGGTTTGTTCATCATAGCTTTTGACAAGGCCAATAAACGAGTATTCTCTCGTATACGCGCTCGTTTGGTAATTCTGGCTACTGCTTGTCGGTTTGTCGAAATAAAAGCCTGTCGTAAACTCGCGGTGGCTTACTTTTTTAAGCTCCGATAGCCATTCAGGCTTAAACGCAAAGTTTTCTTTGTCATGGTAATACGCATCGATTGCTTTCCTGTACACACGGACAACCGTAGCAACATAAAAAACGCTCTTCATGCGGCCTTCGATCTTCGCAGACTCTACGCCGGCTTCGATTAGATCCGGCATATGCTCGATCATGCAAAGGTCTCTCGAATTTAAAATATAGGTTCCTCTTTCATCTTCTTCAATCGGGTAATATTCCCCCGGCCTCTGTTCTTCCACAAGGCTATACTTCCATCTGCACGGATGCGCACATGCACCCCTGTTCGCGTCGCGGTTGACCATGAAATTGCTCAGCAAACACCTGCCCGAATATGAAATGCACATCGCGCCCTGAACAAATGCTTCCAGTTCAACGGCATCGCCCAGCTCTTCTTTGAGTTTACGTATTTCCCTTATCGTCAACTCGCGAGCGATGACAATTCTTCCAACGCCTTGCTTTGCCCAAAACTTCGCCGTTTGATAATTTGTCATATTGGCTTGTGTGCTGAGGTGAATCTCCGCATCCGGTATGATTTGTTGGATCAACTCGATGACGCCGGGATCCGATGCAATGTAAGCGTCCAGCCCCAAATCTTTTATTTCTTCCAAGTATGCAGTAAGCGGCTCGATGTCTTCGTTATGTGGGAAAATATTGAGCGCAAGATAGCACTTTTTTCCTCTTTCGTGCGCGTATTGTATGCCGGCCTTCATATCTTCTATGCCCAAATTCCCCGCTCCGGCGCGCAAACTGAATGTTTCACCACCAAAATAAACGGCATCAGCGCCGTAATCGATTGCAATGATTAATTTCTCAAGGTCTCCCGCAGGAGCGAGCAATTCAATTTTTTTCAAGGTTACCCTCTCTTTCCAAGCACGGTGATTGCAATACCGGTACCCATCGGGACAAACGATGTATCCGCATAAGAAAGCGACGAAAGATACGCAAGGTATTCCCGCATCTTTCGGATGTTTGTCAAATGTCTGCGGCTTCGGATATAGCTGTCTGAAGCTGTTCCGCCTTTTAAAAGAATGTCATCGGATATGAGCAACGCGCCGTCTGCACAGACGGTCACTGCGGCGTCGAAAAAACGCTTATAATGGCTCTTTGCCGCATCGATGAATACAAAGTCAAACGTCTGATCGGACAATTGCTCACGGATGACGGTTTCCGCATCTCCTTGAAGCACGGTTACGCGCTCCGCCAAATTCAGCGCGCTTATGTTCCGAACCGCTTTTTGATGCGTTTCTTCATCAAGCTCTATGCTTGTGACGTTGCACCCTTTCACTTTTTTCGCAAAACAGGCTGTGGAATACCCCACAGCCGTGCCGATTTCTAATATATTTGTTGGCCTTTTTATGTTCATTAAATTAAGCAAAAACATTTCCGTGCTCTTTAATATGATCGGAATCCCGTCATTTTCAGCTCGTGCTCGAAATGCTTCGAGTTCTTCGCTTAAAGGCTTGTATAGCGTGTCGATATACGTTTCAACCGGTTCGGTTGTTATGTTCATTGTTGCCTCCTTGGCTGGATTCATTCGCACGCTTCGCTCAGCGAAAAAATCCCTGCGCCAGTTTAATGCCTTTATTGCTGCTGATTCAGCCAGTTGTGATACTCTCTGGCAAACCGGTTGTGTTCTGCCAACGTTCTTGAAAAATTATGTGCTCCACCGTGTGCGCCGGGCTTCAAGACATAAAATAAATAGTCTGTATCCGCCGGGAATAAAGCCGCATGGATCGAAGCCGCTCCCGGTGCGCAAATCGGCCCCGGAGGAAGTCCCGGTATGTGATACGTATTGTACGGATGATCTCTTACCGCTTCAATATCCCTGAACAAAAGCCGTTCTCTTCTTTCTCCCAAAGCAAACTGCACCGTGGCATCCAGTTGAAGCGGCATTCGGATATCAAGCCTGTTGTAAATAACGCTTGCGACCATCGGCCTTTCGAACGGAGCTCTCGTTTCAGCCTCGATCAATGAGGCGATCGTTACAATTTCGTGCATGCTCCAGCCAAGTTCAGCGGCGCGGTTGCGATATTCCTCCGTGAATACTCGATCAAACTGGGACAACATGCGGTGTATAATTTCCTCTTCCGTAGCGGTCATAAACACCTCATACGTGTCGGGGAAAAGAAACCCCTCAAGCCTGTGAGGGCCTGCCGGCAGTTCATCTATGAAGTCAAACGGAAATTCACCGTGTTCAGTCAATTCAAGGAATCGATCCCTGTCCACAATGCCTTGACTTGCAAGCCTGTCCGCCATTCTGGCCAACGTATACCCCTCCGGAATCGTGAAACGCCTTGTATCTTGGATTCCCAATCCCAATGACAGGATTTCCAATATTTCCGATGTGGACATCGACGGCGAAAGCTGATACTCACCTGCTCTCAATGTTCCGTCATAATCTCCAAGTCTTGTAATGATTCGAAACATGGACGGATTTCTCAAAAGT
>WQWG01000136.1 GCA_009785435.1 Clostridiales bacterium | reverse complement strand
GTCGTTGGCTTGTTAGAGCTGTACGGCAAAGATGGCGGCGGTTGGGATTTCATGGAACGTTTGCACGCCAATATTCAAGATTACATTCATTCAGGCTCCGGGCCTGCAAATATGGCCGCTATCGGCGAAACGGTTATTGGGGTCAGCTTTGGCTTCCCCGGCATTTCCAGACTGAGAGATGGCGCACCTGTTGCGGTCATTTTCCCCGAAGCCGGCTCCGGTTGGGACATGGAAGCAAATGCACTGATCGCAAAAGAGACGATTCATCCGGCGGCACACACTTTCTTAAACTGGGCCATTTCGGACGAAGCAATGACCATATATAACGAAGCAATGCCTATTATATCCACGGGCGCAGGTGGCAGTTACTATGGTTTTGAGGGGCAAAATCCTGTAGACCAGCTAATTGACCAAGACTTTGTATGGATTGCTACCAACCGCGATGCTATTTTAGCAGAGTGGGAACGTAGATTCGGCAACTAAGGAGGAGCAAGCGTGAGTTTTTTACAAGTTAAGAATGTGATCAAGCGTTTTGATCATCAGTACGCCCTAAACGATGTCAGCATAAATGTTGACAAAGGTGAGCTTGTTTGTATATTAGGGCCAAGCGGTTGCGGCAAAACAACGCTTTTACGCATTATTGCAGGGCTTGAAAAGTCCGATAGCGGAAAAATCATAATTGATGGCAAAGATTCCACACATCTTCCTGCTGCTAAGCGAAATTTTGGTATCGTATTTCAATCCTATGCGTTGTTTCCAAACATGACGGTGATGGGTAATATCCTTTTTGCCTTGCAACAAAAATCAAAATCAAACAAAGATGAGCTGGAGGTTCGTGCTTTGGAAGTCCTGCGAATGGTCGATTTGTTTGAACACAAAAACAAATATCCAAGGCAATTGTCCGGTGGGCAGCAACAAAGAACGGCCCTTGCAAGAGCAATTGCAATATCTCCCTCGTTCTTACTCTTGGATGAACCGCTTTCCGCGCTGGATGCCAAAGTACGAACGAAACTACGGGGCGAAATTAGAGCGATCCAAAAGCGTCTTGGCGTTACAACAATCATGGTGACTCATGACCAAGAAGAAGCCTTAACAATGGCGGATACTGTCATTGTCATGAACAATGCCGTTGTCGAACAAGCGGGATCACCAAGAGAAATCTACGGAAGTCCGTCGACTGCATTCGTAGCCGGCTTTATCGGTTCTATGAATTTTATGAACGACGACAAAGCAACTTCAGCAATACGTCCTGAAAAAGTGAAAATTGTTGAGTGTCGTGATCAATATGATTATTCCGCAAAAGTTTCGGACATTGAGTTTAGAGGCGCACTAACTCGAGTATTTGGGCGAATGGGGAGCTCGGAGGAGTTTTGTGTCGATGTATCTTCACAGGATTTTGACACCATGAATTTGCGAGAGGGCGCAATGATGTATTTACAGATACCACAAGAGCATACATTGCGCTATGCCGGTGCAATGGGTAAGGCTGTATGATGGTACACGTAAAAAGCAAGCTGGCTCGTTTTCATGTCGGTCAGCTTGCTGTGTTGTTATCAATGCTTGCAGTATTTGTTGTGATCATGGTTTTGCCGTTATTCGCTTTGTTTACAAGGGCATTCCAAAATAACGCAGGCGATTTCATTGGATTTGATAATTATCTTGCATATTTTGATAATCCGTCGCTTTTGGGCGCTTTGTGGAACACGATTAATGTGTCTTTATCCACAACAATGATCAGCGTCACATTGGGATTTTTGTTTGCTTATGGCGTAACCCGCACCAATATGCGGTTTAAGAGATTTTTCAGGTACATGGTACTAATACCGATTTTCATCCCGACCATTGCTCATGCGGTTGGGTTGATTTCTTTGTTTGGGCGACAAGGCATTATCACGGCAATGGGCTTTGAAATTCCATTGTTTGGGCAATTGGGTATCATTCTTTCGCATATTATTTATACACTGCCTCAAGCCTTTCTGATGTTCTATATTACACTGGAATACGCCGATGGACGATTGTATGAGGCTGCTGAATCGATGGGTGTAAAGCCTATACCGCAGCTAATCAACATAACCTTGCCTGAGGTAAAGTACACGTTTATCAATGCAATGTTTGTGTGTTTTACGCTTGCGTTTACGGACTTTGGCGCACCTGTGGTTATTGGCGGCGGCTACAACGTGCTTGCGACAGACTTGTTTGTACAAATAACCGGGCTGTTCAATTTCAATATGGGCGCGGTTGTTGGCACGTTGCTTCTTGTTCCTGCGGTATTCGCGTTTGTCATTAACCGGATCACAAATAACGCAAATATGGGCGCAGTGAGTGCAAAATCCACCAAGTTGGTCATAAAGAAAAATGCCGTGCGGGATATGGGATTCTTTGCGTTCTGCTCACTTGTCATCCTTGGCTTTGTGGCTCTGATTGGTGGTTTGGCGGTTCGAGCATTTACAGCGTTTTTTCCGTTTGACACATCGCTTACTTTGGCAAATTTCCAATTTAATACCACAACCGGCGGCATTGGAAGCTTCTTCAACTCAATTCAGATGAGCCTGTTGACCGCAATCATCGGAACTGCTTTTGTGTTTGTATACTCATATATGGCTGAAAAGATAGAGGCTTTTGGTTTTTTACGCAAAATCGCAAAACTGTTTTCGATGATTCCGATGGCATTGCCCGGCATGGTCATTGGTGTTGGGTACATTTTGTTTTTTAACAATCCAAACAACCCATTTCACTTTGCATTTGGAACAATTGGTATCTTGGTCGTGGCGAATATTTTGAGCTTCTTTTCGGTGCCATTTTTGACCGCGACAGGGGCATTAAAAAAACTGGATAAGGAATTTGAAAGCGTGTCAGACAGTATGAGTGTTCCTCGCTGGAAGCTATTTGTCCGTGTCACTGTTCCGCTTTCCTTTCCGGCTATGCTGGAAACATTTATGTATTACTTTGTAAGCTCTATGGTGACAATTTCCGCCCTTGTGTTTTTATACACGCCGCAATTTAGGGTCGCATCAATCGCCATATCTCATATGCACGCCGAAGGTGTTTTTGCACAGGCAGCGGCAATGAGCTTGCTGATACTGTTCATCAATGTGCTCGTTCGCTTGATGTACGAGCTAGCGAATATATTTCATAG
>WQWG01000135.1 GCA_009785435.1 Clostridiales bacterium | reverse complement strand
CCGGCACCTGCTTCAAACCAACCGGAATAATAGATTGCTTCGCCATTTGCCTCACTGCGACTCAAAAACATAAAATAATTGCGCTCAAATAAAACATCATCGGTCGACCAAAATCCGTCTACTCGCGGCCAAAGCGCATCAACGATTGGGTTGTCCACGATCGCCTCATCGCTGACAATTTCATCATCAATTCTAAATTCATCGCTGTCAAGATACCCCATTGGTGGTTCGACAATCTCGTCGCTCTCAACATCTTCAATGGGCTGCTCGACAGTCTCATCCGGCGTCCGCGCCTCTTCGTTTTCCTGCGGCGCTGTTCCGTTTGTACACGCGCCCAGCGCCACGATGAGCAATGTCACTAAAAAGAACCCTATCATTCGTTTTTTCAGCACAGAAATACCCTCCTTTTATACTGCATCAAATGGTAACTTCAAATTCTATGATTTCATCCGCACTGAACGCGGTGATCGTCCCACCGTGAAGCGTCACGATTTCTTTCGCGATCGCAAGGCCAAGCCCTGCACCGCCTGACACCGTTCCCCTCGCGTCATCCAGCCTATAAAACTGTTCAAACAATCGCTCCAGTTTTTCAGGAGAAATCGTATCACCAACGTTTCTGAATTTCAGCTTTACTTTCCCGTCTTCCATTCTGCCCGATATGTCTATTTTCGTTCCGCTATGACTATAGTTCACTGCGTTTCGGATGAGATTGTCAAAGACCCTGCTCAGTTTGTTCGCATCGCATTGGATCATCATGTCGGGAGCCAAATCGATCTCATACGCCAAGTCTTTTTCCGCGAACAGCGGCCTAAACTCATACGCGATTTGCTCGATCATCCGTGTAAGGTTTGTATTTTTGAGTTCCAAATGCGTCGCAGCCAAATTAAACCGTGTGATTTCAAAAAATTCGTTGATGAGCGCTTCCAGCCGTTCAGCCTTTTCCAAGGAAATGCCCAGATATTTTTTTCTGGTTTCCTCGGATATTTTTTCTTCATCCCGTAGCAGCGTCATATATCCGATCACCGATGTAAGCGGCGTTTTCAGGTCGTGCGCCAGGTACACGAGCAAGTCGTTTTTCCGCTGTTCCGCCTCCTTGGCCGCGCGCTGGCTCTCTTTGATGTTCAATTTGATTTGATTCATCTGGCTTTCGACTTCTTTGAGCGCCGCAGGAAGAACGATCAATTCATTTTCCGAGCGATAGACCGCCTCTGTCGCTTTGATGATGTGTTCCAGATACCCGAGCGTCTTGATCCAAAAGATGATGAAGATGAAGACAAATCCGATGATCCAACAGATGCTGAAAAATAGCAGTGTGTTTCTCAAGAGAAACGAAAGAAATTCAAACAAAGGCCCCGGCTGCCATATTGTGCTGAACCCGATCGACATGATCACTAAAAAAGCCATGATCAAGGCAATCGTAAATACGACAAGCGATATGACAAATCTCGTTAAGATATAGATTGAAAATTTTCTTTTGAAACTATCCATTTTACTCAATTTTATAACCCACTCCCCATACGGTTTTGATAAACTTCGGATTCTTGGCAGGCTCACTCAATTTTTCACGCAGCCGCCCGATGTGCGCCATCACCGTATTGTTGTTGTCCAAATACTTTTCACCCCAAACGACTTCAAACAAGTCCTCCGATGGGACGACTTTACCCCTGTTTTCGCACAAATGCCATAAAATCGAAAACTCGATCGGCGTCAAACTGATTTGCTTGTCATAAAGCATGCATTCGTGCCGCTCCTTGTTGATCACAAGTCCGTTGATGTCGTATTCACTCTCCACAGCAGTCTCCGGCGCATTCGATTGATTGTACCGCATGTATCGCCTGAGCTGCGTCTTCACGCGAGCGACCACTTCAAGCGGGCTAAAAGGCTTCGTGATGTAATCATCGGCACCGATCGTCAGCCCCATGATCTTGTCCATGTCCTCTATTTTCGCAGTCAGCATGATGATCGGAAAGAAGTGTTTTGCCCGGATCGTTTGGCAGATTTGAAATCCATCCATATCGGGCAACATCACGTCAAGCAAAGCGAGATCAGGCTCTTGCTGCTCGACAAAATCAAGCGCGTCCTTTCCGCAACTTGATTTATGAACTTCATAGCCCTCGTTTTTCAAATAAACTTCAAGCAAATCCGCTATTTCTTTTTCGTCTTCTATGATCAGTATCGTGTGTTTCATACTTGTTACTATACCATGTTTGTATGGTATAGTCTACCGTGTACATGCATATACTACCATCATGCGCAACAACGATATTTCGGCACTCAAAATCGCCGCAACCTATATTGGCATGGTTATCGGGGCGGGATTTGCTACCGGACAAGAAATCTTACAATTTTTCGCCGTATTTGGTATCAATGGTCTTTGGGGATTGATATTGATCGCGGCCGGTTTTGTCGTATTTGGATTCATCACGATCGAGGCGAGCCACTTGCTGGGTGCCAAGTCCTATTTGGATATTTTAAAGGCATCCGGTAAAATACCGGCATTTGTGCTGGACTTGCTTGTCACATTCTTCTTGTTCGGTTCGGTAACTGCAATGGTTGCCGGATCCGGCGCATTGTTCAGCGAGCAGTTCGGCCTGCCCGGCATCTCGGGCAATCTGATCATGGCCGCCGCCGCCGCGGCAACGGTATTGGCCGGCACAAGAGGCCTGATCAACTCCATGAGCATCGTCACTCCTTTTGTATTCGTGTCCCTCGCTTATATCTGCATCCATTCGATCGTCTCCACACCACCTGATTTTACGATACGCGTGGCCACAACCGGAAGTGGTTTGATCAACCACTGGTTTCTGGCCGCGATCCTCTATATCTCATACAACATGGTTCTGTCCATTGCAGTGCTTGCGCCTTTGGGTCCGCTTGCCAAGGACAAAAAAACGATCGCTTTCGGCTCCGTTTTGGGCGGTCTGGGATTGGGTGCCGGTGCCACCCTGGTTTATCTTGCTTTATACGGAAACTTTTCTGCCATTCAAGCGCTTGAAGTGCCTATGTCCTACATCGCGGGAAACATATCGCCCACGATCCAAATCCTGTTTTCGGCCATTTTGACCGCCGGAATTTATACAACGGCCGTAGGCGCGCTGTATGGATTCGCTTCCAGGGTCACGGACATCGAAAAGGCATCCCGTAAAAGCACCGGAATTATTG
>WQWG01000134.1 GCA_009785435.1 Clostridiales bacterium | reverse complement strand
CGGCGGCGTTGAAATTTTTGATGAGACAAATGCGATTCAAAATATATTTATGCCCCATAGCCAAGGCATGGAACAAAAGGATGTGGAGATTCCCGCGCATACGTTATGGGAAGAATATCCGCCCAAAATTCCCGAGGATATGGTGAAAGAATTGCCGGAAGAAACAGGGTATATCGTATTGCCGGAACCTGTCGTTCCGGAGTTTATCGTCGTTCACGACGGAGATCCGAATTATGCGGGCGCGCCGAACTATTATGTGCCGTTTGTTGACTATATCAAAAATGTAGCGTCAAGTGAAATTTATTCGACATGGCCGACAGAGACGATCAAGGCCAACGTTCTTGCAATCCTGTCATTTACGCTGAACCGGGTCTATACGGAGTGGTACAGGGGCAAAGGGAAGAATTTTACGATCACATCCTCTACGCAGTATGACCAGGCGTTTTTTTACCAGCGCAATATATTTGAAAACATTTCAAATATCGTGGATGAACTCTTTACGACGTATATCACCAAACCGGCGATCAGGCAGCCTCTGTTTGCACAATACTGCGATGGGAACCGGTCGCAATGTCCGGGCTGGATGACGCAATGGGGTTCCAGAAGCTTGGCGGAGCAAGGATATAGCGCCATTGAAATTTTAAGGCACTTTTACGGAAGTGATACATATCTGGCTGCGGCGGAGCAAGTCGCGGGCGTTCCTGTGTCGTTTCCGGGGCATGTGCTTCAAGTCGGGTCGATCGGCAACGACGTTCTGACCATTCAGAACCAGCTCAATGCGATTTCGAACAACTTTCCGGCCATTCCGAAAGTAAGGGATGACGGCATTTTTGGGGAGCAAACGCAAGAGGCAGTCAAGAAGTTCCAACAAATTTTCAATATGCCGCAATCCGGCGTGGTGGATTTCGCCACATGGTATCGAATATCGGATATATACGTTGCCGTAACGAGGATCGCAGAGCTTCGCAGGGTTTGATCGATAGGACGAATTGAGCAAATGTTTAAATTTTGATTGAGGTTTCAAGATAGATGTTGTAAAATAATTGCAAATGGCCGGTATAAAGAGACGCAGGATTGCAGAAACTGTTGTCACGGAAAAGATTCGATCCGGCACTTTATTTTATGGAAGAAGAAAGGGAACGATTATGAACATATTGCTTGTTTATCCTGAACATCCCGTTACATTTTGGAGTTTTAAACATGCGCTCAAGTTTGTCAATAAGAAGTCGAATTTGCCGCCGCTTGGTATTTTAACGGTTGCATCCATGCTGCCAAAAGAATGGAATTTGAAGCTTGTCGATATGAATGTTGCGTCGTTGAAAGATAAGGATTTGTCGTGGGCGGATTTTGTTTTCATCAGCGCCATGAACATTCAAAAAGAATCGACACGAAAGGTGGTCGACCGATGCAAAGCGCTTGGCGTGAAGACGGTGGGCGGCGGGCCGCTTTTCACCACCGATTTCGATAGTTTTGACGATGTGGATCATCTGCTTTTGTATGAAGGAGAAGTGACCATACCTCAATTTCTGGAGGACTTGGAAAACGATACGTTGAAGCATCGGTATGATTTCGCGGAATACCCGTGCTTGACAAGGACACCTGCGCCCAAATGGGAACTTTTGAATCTACGTAAATATGCGTTGCTATCGTTGCAATATTCCAGAGGATGTCCGTTTCATTGCGAGTTTTGCAATGTGGTTTCGTTGTTCGGGCATAAGCCGCGCACCAAAACCGTGCCACAGATGATCAACGAACTGGATGCCATCTATAACATGGGATGGCGTGAAAGCGTTTTCTTTGTGGACGACAATTTTATCGGCAATAAGCAAAAACTGAAAGAGGAAATGTTACCGGCGCTTATCGCTTGGCAGCATGAGAAAAAGCATCCATTTACCTTTTTCACAGAGGCGTCCATCAACATTGCCGATGATGAAGATCTGATGGATCTCATGGCCGGGGCGGGTTTTGATTGCGTTTTCGTCGGGATTGAAACCGTTGATGAAGACAGCTTGGCCGAGTGCGGCAAGGTGCAAAATACAAAGCGCGATTTGGTTGAAAATGTGAAGCGCATTCAAAGGCACGGTATGCAGGTGCAGGGTGGGTTTATCCTTGGTTTTGACAGTGACAAACCGTCTGTCTTTGAGAATATGACGGCCTTTATTCAAAACAGCGGCATCGTTACCGCAATGGTGGGGATGCTGAATGCGCCTACAGGCACGAAGCTGTTTGATCGGATGAAGCGCGAGGGGCGACTCTTGAAAGAGTTTATCGGTACGAACACGGGGGTAAACTTTGTGACCAAGATGGATATCGATGAACTGGTTGCCGGATATCACAATGTTGTCCGTTCGATTTACGCGCCTAAAAATTATTATGTGCGCATCAAAACATTTTTGGAAAACTATTCTTCCAAAGCGCAGAGCAGTAGCAAATTGAGCTTTGCTTCCATTCGTGCGCTTTTCAGGGCATGTTTTCACTTGGGGATCGTTTCAAAAGGCCGGCGGGAATATTGGGAACTGTTGAAGTGGGCGCGTGCGAAAGGCAAGGCTGAGTTTGCGATGGCCGTGAAGTTTTCGATTTATGGCTATCATTTCCGCAAGTGTTTGGATGGGTTGTCGACAAAATAACAAAATGAACAATAATTATGTTGACATGACAATCTCCCGTAGGATATAATAACATTTGTCGTTGTTGATGCGATGATGGTATTCCAAGGTAGCTCAATGGTGGAGCACTCGGCTGTTAACCGATAGGTTGTGGGTTCGAGCCCCACCCTTGGAGCCAATCTGCCGGAGTGGCGGAATAGGCAGACGCACAGGACTTAAAATCCTGCGATCCTCAAGATCGTACCGGTTCGACCCCGGTTTCCGGCACCAATTTCATTGGGGTTTGTCTCATATTGGTGATCGTTCAACAATTGGATATGGCACTATACGCCAAAATGACGCGGGGTAGAGCAGTTGGTAGCTCGTCGGGCTCATAACCCGGAGGCCAGGGGTTCAAATCCCCTCCCCGCAACCAAGTAAACAACGCTGTAATT
The DNA here is from genome assembly GCA_009785435.1 of Clostridiales bacterium. Lineage (GTDB taxonomy): Bacteria > Bacillota > Clostridia > Peptostreptococcales > Anaerovoracaceae > WQWG01. The sequence goes on along the minus strand of WQWG01000134.1, from coordinate 123 downwards.
CTTTTGGAATTACAGCGTTTATTTATTGTTGCTTTCGTCGGTTCCGATAAAACGAAGCGAAAACGGTTATGTAGCCAGTTGCTTGCCTACTTCAAATGCCTTATCGAACAATTCTTGCGGAAT
>WQWG01000133.1 GCA_009785435.1 Clostridiales bacterium | reverse complement strand
TATCCTGCCTTTTTCATAAATTTATAAAATCATCAATTGTTTTGTCGATTGAACGGTATTAATTATACCAAACTTTGTGACGATTGCCAAGTCCTCAATTCTGACACCGAATTGCTCCGGTATGTAAATCCCCGGCTCTATTGTGACCGGCATGTTCTCTTCCAACGTTTCTTCGCTTGTTTTATTGAGCTTGGGCGCTTCATGGACTTCACGCCCGACGCCGTGGCCTGTCCCATGGACAAACGCCTCGCCATAACCTGCCGCTTCGATGATGTCCCTCGCTGCTTTGTCTACATCAACACAACGAATACCCGCCTTGCACGCGGCAAGCGCGGCAAGCTGTGCTTTCAGAACAAGCTCGTAAATTTCCTTTTGAAAGTCCGATACGCGTCCCATTGCGACCGTTCGAGTCATATCCGCGCAATACCCGTCCAGCACCGCGCCAAAATCAAGCGTCACAAAGTCGCCCTCTTCGATCCTCTTCTCGGTCGGTTCACCGTGCGGCAGATTTGTCCGCACACCCGAAACGCATATGATCGGAAAAGCAAGTTTCTCAGCCCCAAGGCGAAAGAGTACGCGCTCTATCTCAGCAGCTGCTTCTATTTCAGTCATGCCGACTTTTAAAAATCCAAGCATATGCGAAAAACACATATCCCCGATCGCGGCAGCTTTCATAATACGCAGAAGCTGCTCGGGCGTTTTCACCATCGAATCTGCTTTTTCCAAATCACTCATTGTTGGCAAGTCCCGGATGCCCAAGCCCCATCACTTCACCAAGTATTTTGTAAACATCGCTCATCATCATCGAAAAGCGAATTTCACACTGCAGATACTGAGCGGATACAGGGTCTTTCATCATAATATGATACAATTCCTGTATATGCGCAGCCAAGTCTTCTGCCGGGGATTCCCCCATCATCTGCTTGGCCTGCATTTCAAATTGCTTCGCCTGAAAGTCGCTGAGCATTCCTTGCAATTCAGGCTTCCCCGCAACTTGTTTCTTAATGGCATCGTACTGCTTAAATTCCTCCGACTCGCGGATCGCCCTTGCCAGGTTGTGGGCTTCATTATAAACATTCATAATTTGATTCCTTTCGTTATCCTTTTTTGATTTTTAAGTATTGTCGCTAAACTTCAAGAAATATCGGCAATATCACCGGGCTTCGTCGCGTTTTCTCATAGATAAAGCTTCTGAGCGAATCCCTGACGGCCGATTTTAACGCATTCCAATCTTTTATGTTTTCATCGCAGCACTTTTTCAACGTTCTGTTCACCACGCTTCTGGCTTGTTCGATCAAATCTTCACTTTCTCTGACATAAACAAACCCTCTTGATACGATATCAGGCCCTGAACAGATCATGCGGCTTTCTTTTTCGATCGCGGCAACAACGATGATCAGCCCCGATTCCGATAACAGCTTTCTGTCACGCAGTACGATGTTTCCAACATCTCCGACGCCCAGCCCATCGACCATCACCGGTTCGGCAGGAACTTCTTCTTTCAGAATTGTCGCTTGCTTTGACGTGATCGAGAGAATTTTTCCATTTTCTAATATATGGATGTTTTCTTCGGGCATTCCAAGGTTTTGCGCGATGACCGAATGTTGTTTCAAGTGTCTGTATTCGCCGTGTACAGGCATAAAATACTTCGGCTTGATCAGCGAATGCATGAGCTTCAACTCTTCCTCATACGCATGGCCTGAAACGTGAATATCCGCGATGTCCGAATAAATGACTTCCGCGCCTTGCTCAAAAAGCTTGTTGACGACATTGGATACCGTTTTTTCATTTCCGGGTACAGGCGTTGAAGACAAGATGACCATGTCCCCTTTTTTGATCTGGATCGCTTTGTGATCCGCGACCGCCATTCTTGACAAGGCTGACATCGGTTCCCCTTGACTTCCCGTCGTGATGATCAAAAGCTCTTTATCCGGTATATGCTTTGTTTTATTGATATCCACAAGTACATTGGGTGGTATTTTTAAATACCCGAGTTCCACCGCAAGGTTTGCTACGTTGATCATGCTTCTGCCTGATATGGCCACTTTTCTGCCGAATAAGACGGCATTGTCGATTATCTTTTGTACTCTATGCACATTGGATGAAAATGTAGCGATGATGATCCGCGCTTCAGAATTTCTGAAAATGTTTTCCAGCGTTGTCCCGACTGTTTTTTCCGAAGCGGAAAAGCCCGGCTTCACCGCGTTCGTGCTGTCAGCGAGCAGCAACGTGACCCCTTTCGCGCCGATTTGAGCCAGCCTTGAAAAGTCGATCGGCTCTCCGTCAACAGGCGTATAATCGATCTTGAAATCGCCCGTATGGAATACACGCCCGACCGGCGTATCAATTGAAAGGCAAAGCGAATCGGCGACAGAATGTGTGATCCGAATCATTTCCACCTCAAAATGTCCAAGTTTCACCTTGTCTCCGTGTTTGACCGTGTGTAAATCACCATGGAGCTTATGCTCTGCCAATTTGTTTTGGATCAGCCCCAAGGTCAGTTGTGTTCCGTAAATCGGAACATTGATTGATTTGAGCAAATACGGTATTGCGCCGATATGGTCTTCATGGCCATGTGTCAAAACGACGCCTTTTACTTTGTGCATGTTTTTGATCACATAAGTGAAGTCCGGAATAACGATATCGATCCCGTACATTTCATCTTCCGGAAAGGAAAGCCCGCAGTCGATAATGATAATATCGTCTTTGTATTCCAAGATGGCCATATTTTTTCCGATCTCGTTCAAGCCACCAATAGGAATCACTTTGAGCGGATGCCCTGCTCCCCGTGTTCTTCTGTTGTTGTTTTTCATAATTTCTCCTATTTGATTACAATGTTTATTAATTTATCCGGAACGGCAATTATTTTTACGATCTCGTTGCCCTCCAGAAGTTGTTTGATTTTATCCGTTTCCATGGCTGTTTTTTCAAAAGCGGCTTTGTCTAAGCCGGCAGGCATGTTCAGTTTTTCTTTAACTTTGCCATTAATTTGAACAACAACTTCCACTTCATCCTTGATTAAAGCCTTTTCGTCATAAGAAGGCCATTTTGCTCTGTAAACGAGCCCTTGATTGCCAACATGCTCCCACATCTCTTCACAGATGTGCGGCGCAAACGGCGCAAGAAGCAATATTAAATTGTTGATGGCGGTCTTCAAAAGGCCG
>WQWG01000132.1 GCA_009785435.1 Clostridiales bacterium | reverse complement strand
TCTCCTTTTTTCTGCGGAAGCTCAACGGGTATGATTTCATCTTTGAATCTGCCCGCTTTGATCGCCGCCTCTGCTTTTTGCTGCGATTTTGCCGCGAATTCATCCAATTCTTCTCTTTTTAGTCCCCATTGATCGCATACATTTTCGGCTGTGATGCCCATGTGTATCTTGTGCATTGCGTCTGTAAGCCCGTCATGGATCATCGTATCGATGAGTTTCGTGTCGCCCATTCTGGCACCCCATCTTGCGGTCGTGGAAAGATAGCCTGACTGTGACATGCTTTCTGTTCCGCCTACCACTACGATCTCAGCATCTCCCGCTTTGATCATCTGCGCCGCGAGGCTGATGACCCTCATGCCGGAACCACACACTTTGTTGATCGCCATCGACGGGACTTCTTTTGGGATCCCTGCTTCCAGTGCTGCCTGACGAGCAACGTTCTGTCCAAGCCCACCTTGCAGTACGTTCCCCATAAGCACTTCATCAATCTCTGCCGGATCGATTCCCGCGCGCTTGATGGCTTCTTTTAATACGATTGCGCCAAGCTTGGCGGCGCTCACGTCTTTTAAGCCTCCTCCAAATGATCCGATTGGCGTCCTTACGGCGCTCACAATCACGACTTCTCTCATAATGTTCCCCCTATTCAAACTTTACGCTCATGCGTATGTACATTTTACAACGACAACTTATTTGAAAACGGCGATATGCTTTTCCAATAGCTTCACCGGCTTATATGAAAGTTTTGCTTTTCTCAGGTTCGCAATGCCCATATCTTCTTCTCTGTTTATAAATTTTACATTTGAGGGTGTGTGTTTACAAAACTCATTGTTGATCGCCTGGTATAATCCCCGATAGTCAATGTTTGCCTTTTCGATATGTACGACGACCGTATTCTTGTTCAGATACCCGCCGACGCTGATGGCTTCGATTTTGTTGTTGATGCGGATGGCTCCTGCAACAAGCCCAAGTCTTTCAATGTTGTTAAACGCATCGTACATGGCTTCTTTTTCCAAATTGCGCAACACCATTTCATGGTTGCGGAGGGTTTGCTGCTCGGTGAATTCATCAACAAAGGCCTTGGCCTCCTCCGCCATGTCTGATGTCAATTTAATGTATTCGTACGCATAGTTGTTTTTGAAGTAATTCAAATGGTTCTTTTTGCTGTGGTACTCCCGCCCTTTGAGATCAACGAGATCTTGCCGTTTATAAATATAGTCATAATTCGGCCTGTCTTCGATGTATTTCATTTCTCCCGGACAAGCTTCCTTTATGATGTCGATCATACGCAAAGGCAGCAGCCTGATGCTGAACGGCAGTCCATTTTTTTCAAAAATTTCTTTTGCGGCATAGATCGTTTCTCTTAATTTTTCCGGTTCGTATTTTCCCGTTTTCGTGAGCGGGGGAAACAGAAACATGTTCTTTACGCCCTGTTCAAGCTCAAGGTGACTGATGCCTGCGATGCATACATAGTCGCCGATGACTTGCCAACTGAATTCATTCACGTTGCGCCATATATAGAGTGACGAAAAAGACAGGCCTGATGTTTTATGGTCAAACCCTTGTAAATATTGTTCAAGTTCATTTCTGTTTTCGATGGTTATTCTATTCTCAAATAGATACATACCTGTTTTCCCTTGCTTACTATTTAACGATGGAAGCGATTTGCTTGAAATTTGGATCGTTCGCATCATTCGCCAATTCAAACAGCACGGTCTCATAGCTCGTTAGAATTACGCCCGCCTGAGTCATTCGGGTCTGCGCAAGCGCTTTGTCTTCGGGGGTTCTGGAAGCCATGCAGTTCGCAACGCCAAAAACAGTATATCCCGCTTCGATAAGATCCATGGCCGTCAGCAAAACGCAGATATGCGATTCCATGCCTGTCAATATGACTGTCTTTTTTCCTGTTGCCGCAAGCGCTTTCGCGAAAGCCGGCTCTCTCATCGCGCTGAATGACGTTTTTTCAATGTGCGCAAAGCTTGTTTCGGCCACTGCATCCGATTGCTTCTCGGTAAGCGCTCCTACGATGTCCGGCGTGGTCGGGCCAATTCCTTTCGTATATTGCTGTGTAACCAGCGTCGGTATTTCAAATAGGCGCAGCCCTCTTACAAGCTTGCAAATGGCAGCTTCTACGTTTTCCTTGCCGTGCATGTTGGCCATCAATTTGACTTGAAAGTCAATGGCAACCAAAACCGCGTCTTCTTTCTTGATCGTTAATTTGCTCATTCTTGCCTCCATTGCTGCTAACGCAGCCACAAATATTTTATAAATCCTCCATCCAATGCAATGGAGGCAGGGGGTGCAGGGGGAATTTTCCCCCGCCGATAAAGGAGGGTGCTCAGGTCGCAAAGCGACCGCCGAAGGGAACCATAGGGTTCCCTAGCGGAAGATTGAAAAATTTATTTTTCAATCTTCTATCCTCCAGTTTCTAACTTCTTCCATCAGTTCATGGTTTGTAAGATCGTATTTCAGCGGCGTGATCGTCGCGTATCCCTCCTGCATCGCAATGACATCGATGTCATTCGAAAGCCCCTCGTAAAACACCGGTTTTCCGCTGTACCAGTATTGCGGCTTTCCGCATTCTGCTTCCTTTATCTTGAACCATTCGTCGTATTCTCTGGCTCCAAGTCTTGCGTATTTGACGCCTTTGATTTCGGATGTCGGCAGGTTGGGCGTATTGATGCTGAGTACTGTTTTATTGTCCATCTTGCCGTATGATTTTCGAAGCGTCTTGAGTGCCAATTCGCATGCGAAATCGAAATGTTCAGGATGATGACTGTTTACAGAAACCGCCACGGATGGTTTTTTGCAAAAACATCCCTCAACGGCCGCGGAGACCGTCCCTGAATAGAGCGTATCCGTCCCCAAGTTGCCGCCGTGGTTGATGCCGGCAAACACCATATCGATATGGATGTCTCTGGTTGAAAGGATCCGAAGCCCCAGCTTCACACAATCTGCCGGAGTCCCTGTCATTTCAAGCGCCAGCTTGGCATTGTCAAACTGAACTTCGTTTGCTTCAAGCGGAACGCCTATGCTGATGCCATGCCCGCAAGCGCTCCTTTGGGTGTGCGGCGCGCAAACGTATATGTTCGCTTCTTGCGACAATGCTTCTACAAGTCTGTAAATGCCTTGCGCTCTTATTCCATCGTCATTTGACACTAAAATATTCATTTATACCTCTTTATTATGT
>WQWG01000131.1 GCA_009785435.1 Clostridiales bacterium | reverse complement strand
GCCTGTACAGATCGCTTTGAGGCTTTCGATCACATTGTCCCAATCGGAGAGCGTCAGTGAATACCCCGTCGGGTTATGTGCAGGCGTATTGATGATCACGACAAGCCGCCCCTGTTGATCGATCAACTGCTGCGCTTTTTCGCTGAACGACGCAATGTTAAAATTCCCGTTTTCGTCAAACAGTGTGAACGTTGCGACGCTTCTGCCGATTTCTTGCGCGATTGTGGTATACGGTGCCCAAAACCAATCCGACGTTAAAACGGTATCTCCGTATTTCGAAAAGTTAGCGATCGTATTTCGGATCGCGCCGGTTCCGCCCGGTGTGGCGACGACTCCGGTATGGCATTTCGGTTCAAAATTTCCGAATGTAGCTTTTTTAATGGCCTTTTTAAATTCAGGCGTGCCGCCAATCGGCGCATAGTCGGCATAATCGACAGGTGCAAGATTTTTAAGCACATCGACAACAGACGAAAGCACGACGAGTTTTCCGTCATCATCAAGAAGCGAGCCGATCGTCGCATTGATGACGGATTCTTTTCCGATTTTGGCTTCTAATTCTTTTGCAAGCCTGTTGATGCCGAAAATTTTATCTTCCAGCGGAATCACTCTTCCATTTTGCTCCGCAAATAAGTAGTTTCCCATATATTTTTCTCCTTTTCCGTTTCGTCTTTCGTATTTTATTTTTTATTATATTACCAGAAACCATTATTTGCAAGCATTTGTCCGTATGAAATTTTAGAAAAAGGTGATAATAGTCATAAGTGGAGGTGGAAAAACATGCGACAAAATAAAAAACAAATTGATAAGGTTGCAGTTGCACTTGTTTTATGCTTTTGTGTGGTTGCGATCGCTTCTGTATTTACAGTTCGATCCGGCATTGACAGGCTCAACAACATTCCAAGACCGAACGTCAATATTGCAGATAGACAGACTGAAGCCGACGTGATCAGACCCGTCGTTCCAATCGTGGATACCCAGAATCATCATGAACCGCCGGAACAACCGGCCGCGCCGAAAACCGTTCCGCAATTTATCGTGCCTGTAGAGGGACCCATTTCAAAAGCGTTTTCGATGGATGTGCCAATCTTTTCAACAACGCTGAATCAGTTTATGGTACATGAGGGTGTTGATATCGCGGCACCGCTGGATACCCCGGTGAAAGCCATCGGCGATGGTACTGTGATCGATGTGTACAACAATGATCGATACGGCATTACGATCGTCATCAACCACGGCGGAGGCTTGCACAGCATTTATTCGAACTTGTCGACGGCTACGCTCATCGGTATCGGAGATACGGTTACGCAAGGACAGGTCATCAGTGGCGTAGGCGATACGGCGTTATTTGAAGTCCTTGAGGGGCCGCATCTGCATTTTTCAATGAAAAGAGACGGCGAATACGTAAATCCTGTTGACTATATCCAATTTCGATGATTGTAAGGCTTCTGATCAATGATCGCGCGTAAAAAGGAGAGGAATGGTGTAGCCACTCCTCTCCCGCTGTCACGAAGCATTTTATCGATTACTTTCTATCCTCTTCGCCGTCATCATCGTATTCATCGTCATCATACTCTTCATCGTCGTATTCGTCGTCATCATATTCATCGTCATCGTCATATTCATCATCATCATCGTATTCATCGTCATATTCGTCTTGTTTTTCTTGGCTTCCGGCAGCATCTCCGCGTGTAAAGTATTCACCGTTCGCAGGTTTAAGCTTTTTGATTGCCATCATAACAATGTCTATCAATATCCAAACCCCTATAACAGGTTCCAACAATCCCCCTGTAAGAAACACGAGTGCAAATAATGCGAGCATCATGAAAGCGCTTTTTGTATGTCCCAGGTAAAATCGATGCGCACCGAAATGGCCAAATACGACCGCCAATACAATTGCCACCCATCTTTTTTTTGGTCCGGGAAAGATTTTATCCAAAAATCCTATACGCTTCTCTTCTCTTTCCTCTTCTTCATCCGCTTCATCGTCATCGTCAAATTCATCATCACGTTCGTTGTTGCGACTATTTTTATCGGTTTTATCGGCACCATTTGAGATACTTGCGCTTCCGCATTGCTCACATGCCAAATCGTTTTTACCGAGTTTTTCTCCACACTTTTTGCAATTCATAAACACACCTTCTTTCATCACCTATTGTATATTGTACACTGTTACCCACAAATTTTGCAACTACATTCGAACAAGCCGGATATAATTAATCGTTTCTCCTGCCGCCTTGAATTTATCTTCATATTCGGTCGTGATGTTTTTAGCCTCAAACGCTGAGCGATGCAAATCTCTCGTAATCTCCTTGATTTGAAACAAATCGGGAACTTCATTTTTGACTTCATTTTCTGTAAAATCAAAAAGGGCGTCATTGTCCGTTTTGAATTCAAGGATGCCGCCTTTCTTCAATATCGTATGATACGCTGTCAGGTAATCCTTATGCGTGAGTCTTCTGTGCGCATGGCGGTCTTTTGGCCACGGATCACTGAAATTCAAATAAATCCCGGAAACTTCACTTGCTGAAAACCATTCTTCGGGGTCATTGACAAATTGGCATACAAACCTTACGTTGCTTAAAGCCGTCTGTTCCAGTTTTTGGAGCGCACGCAGCGCCACGCTTGCTCTGCCCTCAATGCCTATGTAATTCCGGTTTGGGTGTTTTTCCGCTTGCTGTATCAAGAAATTTCCTTTTCCTGAACCGAGTTCCAGATACAAATCATTTTCATTGCCGAAAACACGCCCCCATTTGCCTCTATGTTCGGGTTCCATGTCTAAAAGATATTTCCGGTAACTCAACATTTTTTCTTCCAGGTTTTTAATCTTTCTTTGCCGCATAGATTGCTGTAACCCCTTTAATCAATGACAATGACGATCGTCTCACGGTGAACAAACCACTCATAGAGAAACCTCGCATGGGATGTATAAACCCTGACACACATGTGTGAAAGCGGCACGGTTCCGATCGTATCCGAAAATTCCCGAACTTCCGGATCGATTCTCGTCCCATCCGCTGCGTATTGATACGCGGCCGCCAGACCATGGATATAAGCGCCGGCAGTGAACCTGATCGCATAGGGCGCGTAGCCCTCTATCTCATCTGTGCCGTCTTTCAGATAATAAAAGCGTTCTCTTCTTTCAATTCCATAAAAGAATCCGATCGGTGTCGGCTGATGATACGTTCCCATTTTC
>WQWG01000130.1 GCA_009785435.1 Clostridiales bacterium | reverse complement strand
TGTGCCTCCGAATATCGTTACACGCGTCCCATCCAGCATATACAGTTCATGAAATTCCTTATCCAATCTTTCTTCCGGAGTCAGAAGCAGAAGCGCCCGTATCAGTTGTTCTCTTCGCTCTTTAGGGATACGCTGCTGTTTCAGACACATTTTTCCGTTTTCCATAAAGTATATCCTGTCACCGATCACTTTTGCCGAACTGCTTCCCTGATGGCTTTCAGAAAACCATTCGGCAATCCCGGCAAGCCCCCAGTTTTCATGATAAATCCCATCTTCAAGGCTTTCGTACCATTCCGGAAAATCCGTTCTTTTGCTGTAATTTTTCAATAATTCGATGATTTTATTTTTAAAAAACGACACTTCCCTCTTATATCCGATAATCGCATTTTTCTGTATGTCCAACGTTGCTCTTATGTTGTCTTTCTGTTCGTCCCATTCTTTCAGAAAATCCCTGTTTACAAGCTTGCAGAGCATTTCAAAACTGTACAGGTTGTCGGCTTTTTCATGGCCATGGTTCGTCAAATAATCTTCTACATAAAACCGTTCCATGTGCGTTTCCTTTTTAAACGGATATGCTCAAGATTCATCGTTTTCATGATATCATTGGCTATTTTTAATATGTCTCCCTTGTATTTGTCATGAGCCGTTTCAAGCAATGTCTTGTACTCCATCTCCGACACTCTCCCCTGATTTGAATACCCAACATCGATAAACAATGAACCATCGATTGCAAGCCTGGACGAAATATATTTTAACGTGAGCGGATCGTCTTCAACGTATTTATTGACAATATGTTTATCAAAAGCGATCTCAAGTCTTTCGTATATTTCCCGCATTTTTTCATATCTTTTGATCGAACTCTCGCTTTGCTCCATGACCAAATATTTTAGACTTTTCATTCTTAACGCACCGAAAGCAAGCCCGTTATCAATATCGCTTCCGGAGTCGATGATGAGTAAGTCAAACTTGTTATGAAGCGATTCGACCATTGTTTCGGCCATAACCGGCATAAAATACCTGACCTCTTCCTCTTTGTGAATCCCCGCGATCACATATAAATTATCGATCTTCCTGTTCGGGCTAAGTGTATTTTTATCGATCCCGATGCCCGATTTAAGTTGGATTTTATAATCGTCTACCGTCGCAACATTTTCCCTCATGTACTCTGTGCTTTTGCGTCCATTCAAAGCCGCAAACAAAACATTGAGTTCCTTTTTTTCTTTGGCAATCAATTCCGCAACGGATTGCGCGATCATCGTACAACCTGATTTGTGCTCAATCCCATGAAAAACAACAACCTGCCCCATCTCTAACTCCCTTTCTGAACAATCAAAAGCTGTTCCTGTGTGTCGTCAATAAATCGTAGTATTCTCTGATACGCTTCAAGCTCTGTCAGTATTTCCAGATGACTAATAACGCCGCTGCTATGCGTCCGATTGCGTATGTCACTTACATTGCTTCCATAGCTGCCGCCGTCTCCAAACAGATCGGTTACTTCTCTCTCCGCGACATCTTTCACAAACACGACTTCAAAACTGCCAAGATAGTAGCTTCCATCTCTGTTGTATATCTTGATGATGTCTCCCCTGCGTAGTGAGCTGCTCCTGCTGTCAATCCATTCCGGTTTGATGACATACGGGGATCGTTGATCTGTAACAACCTCGCTCGGTTCGCGTAACGATAACCCTGAAATCTGCTGGTTCTGCGCAATATCTTGCGCTGCCTCTTTCCCCTCTACCCGATGCGCTTCATCCGGCGTAAACGCCCCTGCGATCACAGTCTCCGGCATGGCATTGACAGTCGTTAGCATCTGTCTCGTGATCATCTGTCCTTCCATAATATTTTCACTTGCAACCAATACGCTCTTCGTAACGACTCTGTTTCTTCCGTCCGTTTCCCAGTAAACAAGCGCGGTCACCGCGAAAATAATCAATAGGATGCCGATGATTTGTTTCGCTCTTTTCACATCATCCTCTCTTTCTTTTGCATTTTTTTATTTTGTTTACATATTTTGTAATTTTATAATACGACATGGCTTTTGGTCTGTCAACACTTTTTTGTAAAAATTTTACACATTTTTTCTGTTGTGATTTAAACTACTTTTGATATTTGATATAATAAAGCGATCATTTTCTTTACAAATATTTTTTAGAGGTGTCACAAAACCGACTTTAAAGTTGTTATAAGGGTGCTCGAATGCGCGCTACAGAGCAAAGGAAGGAGGATACCATGAATGAAATAGAACTTGGCAAACGCTTTGCCGGGGGCGGCGAACTTGAATTGGAAGAGGTTATTCACCTGTATGGCGAAAAACTGCTCAGGTACGCAACCTCCATACTGTGCGACCATCACGACGCAGAGGATGTCGTGCAACGGGTTTTTCTCTTGGCGTATCAAAACCGCGGCGGCTTTGACGGTGAACATCTGTCTGCCTGGCTGTACCGGATTACGTATAACCACTGTCTGAATCAACGAAAAAAACGTAGAATCCTTTTTTTCAGCGACGTTGACAATGTTCGGGAGGAAACGGTGAACCCGTTTGAGGACACAGCCATCAGCGATGATTTTTTGAAAGCCTTGAACCGGCTTGACATAGAAGACAGAGCGCTGCTGTATGGACGGATCATGAATGAACAAAGCTATGAAGAATTGTCGCAAGTCATCGGCAAATCGGTTCCCGCCCTGCGTAAGCAGTATGAGCGGATGAAAAAGAAGCTGATTGGATATCTTCGGGATGAACAGGGGTTTTTAGAAAAGGAAGATAGAGAAGAAAAGGTTTTTTTAGAAAGGGGGCATAAAAATGAATATAAATTTGGACAAGTTTGATCACGAAGAACGAGAAATTTATAATGGATTTTCAAACATAAAAGTTGATACTGAAAGATTGATGATGCGTATAAAAGAACAAATGCCTACCGAAGATCAATCGTCTAAAAGGAGATTAGAGAAAAAAATGCATATAAAGAAAATGATTCCTCTCGTTGCCGCAATGGTAACAATACTGACACTATCCACGACGGCGTTTGCCGCTCTTGTGGGGTTTGACTGGTTTGTGGAGCGCATCGATCCGCCGTTTGCGGAAGTCGTTGAGCCCGTCATGATGTATTCGGAAGATCAGGGCATCCGCATGACCGTATTGGGAGCGCAAACCTTTGACAATATGGCCATCGTGTACCTATCACTTCAAGATGTAAGCGGCGAAGACCGTCTGACGGAAAGCGTAAACGTCAGCGG
>WQWG01000129.1 GCA_009785435.1 Clostridiales bacterium | reverse complement strand
TAATTTCTCGTCCCCATTTCCTCGTAACTTTTTTCAATATATCGAGGAGACACGTGGGTGGATGCAGGTGAGCCGGCATCCAATAAAATCGGCAGCCCTGTTGTTGAATACAGCAGCATGATGGTCATTGCAATGATGGCAAACATAGCCAAAAAGCGTGTCACTTCTCATCTTCCTTTCTGACTTGCGTCAAAGCCGCCATAAAAAACATCGTTGTTACAATCCCGATCACGGCTTCGGTAAAAGCGACGTCAGGAGCGCCCATCACCAAATAAATCAACACCGCAAAGAAACTAAACGTGCTGAATACAATAATCGATGCCAGCATTTCTTTGAGCAAAATGGCAAGCACGCCTGTAATGATCATAACGATCAATAAAATTGTAATTAAAAGCAACAATCCCATACGATTACTCCTTCTCTTTCTTCCATGCTGTTACACCAAAGCGATACGCTGCCTTGGCCAGAAGATGGGCGGCCAAAGGATTGGTCAGCAGAACAAAGAGGACGATCAGCATCAGTTTAACGCTAACCAAAGAAAGCCCGTTATAAACCGCCAAACCCGTTAACGTCAACGCCACGCCCAGACTATCCACCTTGCTTGCGGCATGCAGTCTTGAATAAAAATCAGGAAAACGAAGTACGCCGATCACGGCAGTGGCGATCAAGAAAAAGCCCAGCAACAATAAAACAACCGCGATGATTTGTGTGATCATTTTTTTCGCACCTCTTTCTTTTCTCCATACAAATATCTGGCGACAATGACCGATGCCGCAAAACCAATAATGGAATACGTTATGGCAATGTCGACATACATATCCACACGTCCGATGATAACGCCTAAAATGACCAGCAAGACGACCACGTTTTGACCAATCACGCCAAGCGCGTTTAGCCTGTCAAAAACAGTCGGCCCCTTGATCAGGCTTATGAACATGAGCAATGATAAAATGACATATCCGGCCATCAAGGCGATGAAAAAATCATTCATTGTGATCATGGCAAACCTCCCTGTCCCGTTCATCAAAAATCGCAGCAACCCGCCGAACCATATTCGCATCCCTGCCGTCCGGTGTCACCAATGACTCGCCCATTTCTTTTGTTATGGCATGAATCACATAGAGGCCATCTTCAATTTCAATCGCCAGCGTTCCCGGCGTCAAAGCGATGGAATTGCCCAACGTGAGATGTGCCAAGGGGTTGTCCATTTTCTTTTCGAAAGTTACGATTACGGGGTCAATCGGCATTTTGGGGCTGAGAATCAATTTAATCATGTAACGGTTGGATTTTATGATTTCTTTAAAGAGCCACAACAAGTATAAAAAAAGCCTCATATATGAAATATGAAACGCCAGATAAGTCTTATTTTGATTTTCTGTCGATGGCAGCCGCAATAAAGGACGTGTGATCCATGCAACGGCTACGGAAGTGATTGCACCAATTGTAATGTGTTTGGGTGTAAAAAGCCCGGATACGGCCAACCAAAACACAAAGAGAAGAATGGCCACAAAAATAAACTGAACAAACTCCGAACCATTGGTGCTATTTCCCTGTTTTTCCCCGCATTCACTATCCATCAGTGCCTCGCAAAAAATTTCTCACTCGTTTGATTGTATGATGTTGATTCTAATTGAAAAAAGAACGTAAGTCAAGCAAATCTGCATACGTAAACGCCAAAAAACGACAACCTTTTTGTAGTTGCCACTTTTTGGGGTTGATATCAAAAAAGTTGCCAATGCTCGATTGAGCAAAAGCAACTTTTTTCAATTACTTCGGGGCGAGGTGTTTTTTATCCAAGCTTCTATTTTTTATGAAGCTCTTTTACTTGCACTTTGCTAAGTGAATTCATTTTGCTAATTCCTCAAACGCCTTAATATGCTTTGACAAAATGCGTGAAGCTATAGCGTCCACATCTGTATCGTTGGCGGTATTTTCACCTCTTAGCAAACTAAAATCCAACAAGACATAGCGAGGAGTATTATTTTTCAAAATAATCGCCGTACCTTTTTCATCAACAAGACGAGCGACTTTTGAAAAATTCTGATTTGCCTCGGAAATAGAAATTAGATTCTCAGCATTTATATTCATGTCATCACCTCCTTGTCTATAGCATACCATCGCATTAGGTAAAATACAACCTAAATTTTCTTCCTTTTTCTGTTTAGTTCATGTGCCTCGAAAATGAGATCGCCTGTTTTGACTGTCTTCTCTTTGGCAAAATGGCGAATACACTCAATGAAAGCACAAGCATAAAGATATAAAGGTTTCTATTGTCTGTTGCGCTCGTTTGAGGAATAACGCTATCATGCGGTATGATCCCGTCATAGATTGGCGTTTCCGGAACGTCAAACGCTACGTTTCCGAAGAGTATCTCATCCAACGGGACTTCTTCGTCAAGTATCTCATAAGGCTCTTCCTCTTCCGGTCTTTCAAGCTCAGGCCTTTCCCTTTCTCGTTCAGGTGTATAGCCACCACCATTGCCTCCGCCGTTGCCCGGCCTGTCCGGCGTTGTTGGCCTGTCAGGTAAACGGTTGATGATATCCTGCAAAATTCCGTCCTGCGTGTTGATGTTTATGCGTGTGACATTTGCAAAACCGTCAGGACGCATATACTGCCTTGATTCAGTCGCAAAGAAATGAATGTTATCAATTGTTCTGACCTCAACACCTGCCCCCTGCTCAATGATCGTACCGTCCGTATCAACGATCCATTCACGTTGCCCTTGTGAATAAAGTGCCGGAGTCCTATAATCATCAAAGTTTGATGTTACACGTCCGTCCAAGGTTATCCTCAGTGTGTTGTCATGCAGCAAAACCACCTCTGCCTGCGTTACGCCATCATGCATGACGATGTTGTAAGGCACTAGTCTGTCAAGCGGTAAGCTTGCAGACGGAGTGATCGTTTCGCCATCACGGAAAATCATAAAAGGCGCTCTGTTGAAGTACAGCGTCCCGGATGCAAATGTTCCTAAGATGCTCGCCTGAACGAAATCATCAGAGTTCGCATCCACAATCGTAATGTTACGATTGAAGTACGTTACCGTAGAACCGCTTACATAACTTCCGTCTACCTGAATCCCCTCATGAGACAAAGCCGCTCCGTCAATTTCAAAGCGCATGTCCGCACTGCTGCCATCCAGCTCCATCACACCCCCAGTCATGCTAACCGAAATAACCGAAGATGAACCCGTAAAGCTTATAGCCTCTGATGCACCGAGATGAACCATGTCAACACGGATTTCGTTCGGATTGTTCGGATTCACTTCAAACGGGATTGAAGTGGCGATATCGTCAAGATCAGCGTTCAATATAACGAGT
>WQWG01000128.1 GCA_009785435.1 Clostridiales bacterium | reverse complement strand
GTCAGCATAGAAGAACTTGAACCGAGGATGTTTTCGTTCAACAGCCCTTTTGGGGCATGTGTCGCATGCAACGGGCTTGGATTTAAGCAGACGATAGACCCGAATATGATCATAGACGATGTCAACGTAAGTTTATCGGGCGGATGCCTCAGCAATGTATACGCATCCATGGAAATCGCCGGTTTTTACGGACAGATGATCAATGCGCTTGCAAACCATCATGGCGTGGATATGGACACACCGTATAAAGACTTGCCGGATGCATTCAAACAGGAACTTTTATATGGCACGGGCGGCCGCAGGATCCAATACCTTTATGAAAGCAAAAGCGGTAAATCCCAATCACAGATGAATCACCCGTTTGAGGGGATCATCAACAACCTCGAAAGACGTTATCGAGAAACAGGCTCGGATTATATCAAAGAAAAAATGGAAGCCTATATGCACATCACCCCTTGTGAAGCTTGCCATGGCAAAAGGCTTAAACCCGAAGTTCTTGCCGTAACGGTTTCAGGGAAAAACATTGCGGAGCTTTCGGATCTCCCGATAACGGATGCGGTGGACTTCATCAGCAACATGAAACTCTCCGAGAAAGATGAGCTGATCGCGCGCCAGATTGTGAAAGAAATCAAAGAGAGGCTGAACTTCTTGGCCGATGTAGGACTGGATTACCTCACGCTATCACGGTCTTCCGGGTCGCTTTCCGGTGGCGAGTCACAGAGGATACGCCTCGCCACGCAGATCGGATCGAGCCTTGTCGGCGTACTTTATATACTCGACGAACCCAGCATAGGGCTTCATCAAAAGGACAATGCCAAATTGCTGTCAACGCTCAGGCATTTGACGGATATCGGAAATACCTTGATCATCGTCGAACATGATGAGGACACGATGTATGTGGCAGATCATATCGTAGACATAGGTCCCGGTGCAGGGTTTCATGGTGGTGAAATCGTGATTCAAGGAACGGTAGAAGAAATCAAAGCATGTGAACAGTCCATCACGGGACAATATCTGTCCGGCAAGAAGAAAATACAATTGCCGGAGACAAGAAGAAGCGGAAACGGCGATAAAGTGACCATCATGGGCGCTGAAGAAAACAACTTGAAAAACATAGATGTTGAAATTCCCCTCGGAAAAATGGTATGCGTGACAGGCGTATCGGGATCCGGAAAGAGCAGTCTAATCAATGAGATCCTGTACAAGAGCCTTGCGGCGAAAATCAACCGATCAAAGGAGAGACCCGGAAAGTTCAAAGAAATCACAGGGTTTGAAAACATCGACAAGGTGATCGACATCAACCAATCGCCGATCGGCAGGACACCGAGGTCGAACCCGGCGACCTATACAGGAGTGTTTACGCCGATCAGAGATTTGTTTGCATCCTTGCCGGACTCAAAGATGAGAGGGTACGAGAAAGGGCGTTTCAGCTTTAATGTGAAAGGCGGCAGGTGTGAAGCTTGCAGCGGTGACGGGATTATCAAAATTGAAATGCATTTCTTGCCAAACGTGTACGTACCATGCGAGATATGCAAAGGAAAACGATACAACAGAGAGACGCTTGAAGTGAAATACAAGGGTAAAAATATTTACGAAGTGCTGGATATGAATGTGAGTGAAGCGCTCGAATTTTTCAAAAATATTCCCTCGATCGCAAGGCAGCTGGAGACGCTTGAAGAAGTTGGATTGGGGTATATTAAACTAGGGCAGCCTTCCACGCAGCTTTCCGGGGGAGAAGCGCAGAGGGTAAAGCTGGCGACGGAGCTGTCAAAACGGAGTACGGGAAAAACATTTTACATCCTTGATGAGCCTACGACCGGATTGCATTTTGCGGATGTCGATAAATTGATGCAGGTGTTGAATAAACTTGCGGATGCGGGAAATACGGTTGTTGTGATCGAGCATAATCTTGAAGTCATCAAGTGCGCAGACTACATCATAGACCTTGGACCCGACGGAGGCGCAAGGGGCGGTGAGATCGTAGCCCTCGGCACGCCTGAACAGATCGCTCAAAATGAGCGGTCGTATACAGGAGAGTTTTTAAAAAAGGTATTGTAATTGGGAGGAATGAACGATGGTTGGGAAACTAAACCTGACAATGCTTACAGATTTTTATGAATTAACGATGGCGAACGGTTTTTTTGAATCCGGAATGGCATCGGATATCGCTTATTTCGATTTGTTTTTCAGGAAAATCCCGGATGGCGGCGGGTTTGCGATCATGGCGGGACTCGAACAAGTGTTGGAATATTTGGAAGACCTGAGCTTTTCGGAAAAAGACATTGAATTTTTAAGAAACAAAGGGATATTCAGCAATGAATTTTTAAACTATCTTCAAAACTTTCAGTTTGAATGTGACGTGTGGGGCGTACCCGAGGGGACGCCGATTTTTCCGGGCGAACCTTTGATTACGGTCAGGGGTCCTGTCATACAGGCTCAATTCCTTGAGACGATGCTGATGCTGATCATCAACCATCAAAGCCTGATTGCGACGAAAGCAAACCGAATCGTGCGCGCGGCAAAGGGCAAAGAAGTCATGGAATTTGGCACAAGAAGAGCGCATGGCGCTTCGGCAGCGGTGTTCGGCTCAAGAGCGGCGTTCATCGGCGGTTGTATCGGCACGGCATGTGCGATATCCGAAAGGGATTACGGCATCCTTGCGCTTGGCACGATGGCTCATAGTTGGGTACAAATGTACGATAGCGAATATGAAGCGTTTCAAAAATATGTAGAAATTTACCCGAACAATTGCATCCTGCTTGTGGACACCTATAATGTGTTAAAATCAGGCGTTCCGAATGCAATTAAGATATTCAAAGAAATGAAGCCTAAAAAAATGGGCATCCGTATCGACAGCGGAGATATCACGTACTTGAGTAAACAGGCCAGAAAAATGCTGGATGATGCCGGACTTACAGAGTGCGTCATTGTCGCGTCGAACTCCCTTGACGAATATATTATACGAGAAATCCTGTTAGAGGGCGCGTGTGTTGATGCGTTTGGTGTAGGGGAAAGACTGATTACGTCAAGATCCGAGCCTGTGTTTGGCGGCGTGTATAAATTGGCGGCGCTTGAAAAAGACGGGAAAATGATCCCGAAGATGAAAATCAGTGAAAACATAGAAAAAATAACGGATCCGGGGTTTAAAAATTTGTATCGGCTCTACAACAAAGATTCACATAAAGCGATTGCTGATGTGATCACGCTTCATGGTGAACAGATGCCGGATGGTACGGAATATGAAATATTTGACCAGCGAGCGCCTTGGAAAAGAAAAAAGATATCCAACTTCTATGCGCGAAACTTGAGCGTGCAACTGTTTGAAAAAGGG
>WQWG01000127.1 GCA_009785435.1 Clostridiales bacterium | reverse complement strand
ATGGTGGATAATAATATCATAACCGAACGGTTTAGTGGGTTGGATGTACGGCTTCGAGCATTTTTAGGAACAGAATGATAAAATATTTATTGGAATTGCTATTCCCATCGAGCATATACTGCATTTCATGCAAAAGCATCATAGACAGCAGCAGAGCGTACGCCTTGTGCGATACGTGTAATCGTTTGTTTCATTGGGCAAACGGAAAGACGTGTGAAAAGTGCGGGAAAATCGTTCAGGACAATTACATGCACGACATTTGTATCGATTGCAGGGAAGTCGAGCATGGCTTTGAAAAGGGATATACATGCGTGCAATACGGGCTCAATGAAAGAGAGCTTTTGCTTTCATTCAAATATGGCGGACAGACTTTTATCGGAGAGAAAATCGCGCAGGTCATGGCAGACAGGCTGGAAATTGAACAGCTTGAAATCGATTTAATCGTGCCTGTTCCGATGCATAAAAGCAAGCAAAAAAAGAGAGGCTATAACCAAGCTGAAATCATAGCAAGCAGCCTCTCAAAAAAATTGTCATTGCCATATTCGGGCAAGCTGCTTGTCAGGATGGAAAATACACTTGCGATGAGTGGGCTTTCTGCGTTCGAAAGACGTGTGAACATTGAAAATGCTTTTTCCATGACCAATCGCACGGCTCAAAAGATAGACGGAAAAAGAATTTTGCTTGTAGATGATATTTATACAACCGGAAGCACTGCCTCTGCATGTTCACGGATGCTCATGGAAAAAGGCGCGCGTGAAGTGCGCGTGATCACATTTGCAGCAGGGGCAAATCGATTGAAATTTGAAGAGACAGAAACGAAAATGGGATAAGGAAACCGCTCAGGTTTGTGGTTGAAAGTCCAAGCCAGCTGCGGGCAAAAGGACCCACGTAAGCCGGTCCGCAAGGCGGCGGTGATCATGGCGCAGTCTAGATGTAAGTCCTCCCGGCAAAGCCGGAGAGGCGGGTGTGGGGTCAAAGACCAGGTCAAATGGGCGGTTTCCTTATTTCATTTTAATTTGGATGAAAATACTGGTAATTCTGATAGTTTAGTGGTACACTATAGATACATTAGATGCAAACCTGAAAAGAAAGACAAATCATCAAGCAAACCTAATGTATAAATTAGCTTAATAAGGGAGGTCGGAGATAATGAAAGTAATTATAACAAGTAAAAATTTTAATGTGAATGACCAACTTAAAGAAACAGTCGAAAAGAAATTTGAAAAACTGAAAAAATACTTTTCAGACGATATCGTTGCGAATGTCATGATATCCATGGAAAGAGGAAAGCAAAAAATGGAGGCGACGATCAACGCCCGTGGCATGATTTTCAGAGCGGAAGAAAGCGCCGCCGATGTACATGAATCCATAGACAGAGTACTCGAAAAGCTGTCTACGCAGATGTCAAGGTTTAAGGACAAACTGCAAAAGAAACACAAAGACCATAAAGAGTTCTCATTTGCGGATATCCCGGAGTATGAGGGCGAGCATGAAGAAATCAAGGTTGTTAAAACCAAAAAATTTGAGCTTGAGCCGATGTCTACGGAAGAAGCAATCATGCAGATGGAGCTTTTGCACCACACCTTTTTCGTATTCTTGAACATGGAAACCGATAGCGTCAATGTCGTGTATAAGCGTAAAAACAACGACTATGGGTTGCTCGAAACAACATATTGAGGATATAATCTTCTTTCATGGCGGCGAGGTTTTTACCTCGCCGCTGTATTTTTTGTGTATGGCATCTTCGAATCGTTGCTGTGTAACCATTTCGTAATCATTTTGTGAAACGATTTCTGTTGTAAATCGTTTCATTTTTTTGTAGAATAAAATATGTTAAACAAATTGGAGGAATATTCATGCAGGACGTCTGGGAGCATATCATAAGGCTAACTGCAGGCATTGGGATAACGGATGTCATCGATATACTGATCGTAGCGTTTGTTATCTACAAAGTGCTTGGGTTCATACGGGAAACACGCGCCGAGCAATTGGTTAAAGGATTGCTCGTTTTAGTGGTTGCTGCATTTATTTCAGAGTATTTTAATTTACATGTTTTGAACTGGATCCTCCGTGGCACGATGACGCTTGGCGTGATCGCTCTTGTCATCGTATTTCAGCCTGAACTCAGGCGGGCGCTTGAAGTTGTGGGCAGAAGCAAACTTGCAAAAGTGCCGTTCGTATACATCGATAAGGAAAAAGCCAAAGCTTTGGCAGCCAAATTTATTAAGGCTGTAGACTATTTCTCAACACATAAAATCGGTGCGCTTATTGTTTTGGAAAGAGAAACGCTGCTGAATGATATCGCTGAAACCGGAACCACGATCAACGCAGAAGTATCGTATGAAATTTTGCGGAATCTATTCTTTGAAGGAGCGCCGCTTCATGACGGGGCGGTGATCGTACGCGGTGACAAAGTTCTGGCAGCAGGATGTGTGCTTCCGCTTACACATAACAATACGCTGGGCAAAGATCTGGGTACCAGGCACAGAGCCGGTATCGGGATCACCGAAAGCTCAGATGCCATCGCGATCATTGTTTCAGAAGAAACGGGAATCATATCGATTGCCGTAGACGGAAAACTGACAAGGTTTTTAGACATTAAAACCGTAGAAAAAACCTTGTTGAACATTTATTTGAGTGATAAAGATGAAGAAAAAAAATCTGTGTTAAAGAGACTATTACGGAGGGTCAAAAAAAATGACGATGCTTCGAAATAAGAATGTAGTGAAGATTTTATCTGTGCTTGTCGCAGTCATATTATGGGTGTATGTCATCGGCGTTCAAAATCCGCCGACAACGCAAACGGTACAAAACATACCGATACAGCTTTTAAACACCGGCGCGCTTGCCCGAAATGGACTTGCTGTTCTGGAGACAAGCAGACAAACCGTGAATGTCGTTGTCAGGGGAACCCGTGCGGACATCGCGCAATACCAAGACCAACTAACGGCTGTCGTTGATGTTTTGACGGATCATAGTGGTGAACGATATATACAGGTGATGGTTCCCCCGTTGAGCAGGTTGACGATTGAAGAAGTGAGGCCTGCGAATGTTCTTGTCAAGATTGAGAATTTGGTTTCGATTTACAAACCATTAAACATCATTTTTACGGGAGATGTGGAACCCAATACAGAACCGGGACGCATGACGATACAACCGGAACAAGTCCGAATCACGGGACCGCAGTCCCGCGTGGAAGCTGTGTATGATGTTCGCGCCTATGTGCCGTATAACGAGATATCAAGAGCCGGGTCGATATTTTCACTTCCGGTTTCTGTCGTTGACGTGTATGGAGAACCCGTTCCGGGTCTTGAGTTGTCTTCGGAGAGGGTAAGCGTT
>WQWG01000126.1 GCA_009785435.1 Clostridiales bacterium | reverse complement strand
GCGCAGTTTCGGCGTTCATCGCATTGATGGATCCTACGATTGAGGAATTGACGGAAATCAAGACGGCTGTATCGGAGGCTGTGAGCAATGCGGCCATACATGCATACCCGGACAACAGTGACGAAATCATCACGATCGAATGTTACGCGAGCGCCGGGAGGCGCATCGTGATCATTGTGTCCGATGACGGCGTCGGGATCGAAAATATTGAGCAGGCAAGAGAGCCTCTGTTTACGACCGGCAAGTCCGGTGAACGGTCGGGGATGGGTTTTACAGTGATGGAAAGTTTCATGGACAAGCTTGACGTAGAGTCAAAAAAAGGCCAAGGTACGCGCGTAACGATGTTCAAAAACTTGGATGCGGGATATGAGCTTTAAGTATACCTCTGTTAAAAAAGAAGATACATATGCGCTGATCGCGCTTGCTCAAAACGGAGACAGCAACGCGAAAGAACAGATCGTTGAGCAAAATACGGGGCTTGTTAAAAACATCGCCCTGAAGTTTTTGGGAACGGGCTATGAACTTGAAGATTTGCTTCAGATCGGGTTTATGGGGCTTCTGAAAGCGATTGACCGGTTTGATGTTCATTTCAATGTGATGTTTTCAACGTACGCTGTTCCGATGATTTTGGGTGAAATCAAGCGCTATATGAGGGACGACGGCAGGATCAAAATGAGTCGTCAGCTGAAACTTGACATTCGGAGCATGAAACAGTTTCAGGAGGAATATTACAATCAAAAGGGTGTTTCTCCGAAATTGAGCGAGCTTGCTGAAATGATGGGTGTCGATATCGCGAGGATCGTTGAAATCATCGATGCAAGTGATGCGCTGAGCAATTTGGAGAGTCTTGATCATCCGGACAGGCAGGAAACACCTCTATCAGAATCTTATCTGGAAGCCGAAGACAAAGCGGTCGATCGGATCCATCTTAAAATGATCATCGGGAAGCTCACGGACAGAGAGCGTCAGATCATCACTCTTCGTTATTTCAAAGACATGACGCAGCAGCAGATCGCGGAGAAAATCGGTATTTCACAAGTACAAGTTTCAAGAATTGAGAAAAAAGTGCTTGAAAGCATTCGGAAAGATATGCTTGCAAAATAAGCAAAAATAGTGTTTACTAAAGTTATATATTTTGTTCAATCAGTTAACGTGCAGATTTTTCTTAGAAGAGGACACAGCAATGGCATTTAAGATTATCGTATGCGCAAAACAGGTTCCGGACACGAATGAAATAACGATAGACTTTGAAAAGGGGACATTGAAAAGAGACGGCGTTCCGAGCATCATGAACCCGGATGACGCAAATGCGCTTGAAGAAGCTTTACGAATAAAAGACATGTACCCGAATGTTCATATTACAGTCATTACCATGGGGCCTCCCCAGGCGAAATCCATATTGATGGAAGCCTTGGCAATGGGCGCGGATGATGCCGTGCTTGCTTGCGACAAGGCTCTTGGTGGTTCTGACACATGGGCGACGTCAAACGCCCTTGCTGCGGCAATTGAAAAACTGGATGGCGGGTATGACTTGATTTTAGCAGGACGCCAAGCGATCGATGGGGATACTGCGCAAGTGGGTCCTCAGTTGGCCGAAAAGCTTGGTATTCCTCAAGTTACGTACGTAAAAGAATTGAATCTGAATTCGAACATGAAAAACATAACGGTCAAGAGGGCTCTTGAAGACGGTTATGAGCTTGTCAAAGTCAAGACGCCGTGTATACTGACAGCAACAAAGGAGTTGAATACGCCCAGGTTGATGTCGATCCGCGGCATTTTTGAAGCCTGTAAAAAAGACACGATCCAATGGAACGCAAAAGACCTGAACGTAGATGTCGATCAAGAAGTAGGGCTTAAGGCGTCTCATACAAATGTGTTCCGTTCGTTTACGCCCATGCCGAAAGGGAAAGGCATCTTGATCGAAGCCGACACGCCGAAAGAATCCGTACAAAAGCTCTTAATTTACCTTAAAGGCAAACATGAATGCAATGTGATAAGGAGCAAATGATATGGTGATTCAAATCATGAATGAAACTTGTAATCTGAACACGTATAAACACATCTGGGTTTTCGCGGAACAGAGAAACGGTAAAATGATGAGCGTTGCCAAGGAGCTGATCGGAGAGGGGCATAGGCTTGCACGGCAAATCAGCGCCGATACGAAAATTTATGCGCTGCTCATCGGAAGCGGGATAGAGAATCTCGTCACGGAATGCTATCAATACGGTGCCGATGGGGTATACTTGATCGAAGATCCTCTTCTTCAGACGTTTACGACGGATGGTTATACGAAAGTCATGACAGATGCGATCAGAGCATATAAGCCTGAAATCGTTCTCTTAGGTGCGACGCACATCGGAAGAGACCTTGCGCCAAGAGTCGCGGCAAGGCTCAAAACAGGACTGACCGCGGATTGTACAAGGCTTGATGTAAGGATTCCCGCGTATATCGATTATGCCAAAAACAATACCACGCTTGACACGTCAACCCTTGATTCGAACGACCGGAATACAGGACTTCTTCAGACGCGACCTGCATTCGGCGGAAATCTGATGGCGACGATCGTCTGTCCAAAAACGCGGCCGCAAATGGCAACCGTAAGGCCGGGTGTCATGAAGAAACTTGAAAAAAGAGACGGGGCGACGGGCGAACTGGTCAAAATAAAAGCAGAACTCTCTCAATCCGATATCAGAACCGAAGTGGTGGAAATCGTTAAAACAGCGAAAAAAATCGTGTCGCTGACGGATGCGGAAATCATCTGTTCAGGTGGAAGAGGGCTTGGGGAGGCTTCCGGATTTGATTTGCTCACAGAATTTGCGGATAAAGTCGGCGGCGTTGTCGGTGCCTCGCGTGCTGCCGTTGATGCCGGATGGATCGACCATATGCATCAGGTCGGACAGACCGGGACGACTGTAAAACCAAAGCTTTACTTTGCGTTCGGCATATCGGGGGCGATTCAGCATATTGCGGGCATGCAGGAGTCCAATATCATTGTTGCAGTCAACAAAGACGCGAATGCGCCTATATTTGAAGTGGCTGATTTCGGTATCGTAGGCGATTGTCATAAGATCCTCCGTGAGCTCATTGTAGAGTGGGACAATGCGGAAGAGTTGTATGATGCTGCAATCATTAAGTAGATTCGGAGGCGAATATGAAAAAGAAGATAAGCATAGCCGGTATTCAATTGACACCGTCACTCGATCGGGATGAAAATTTAAAAAATGCATTGGCGCTTGCAGATGAAGCGTTTGAAACCTATAAACACATTGACATGCTTGTTTTGCCGGAGTATTTTTATCATGTTGTCCCCAGAGCCGAAGCGAATCTTGTGGGGCCGTATCCCGATGAAATCAAG
>WQWG01000125.1 GCA_009785435.1 Clostridiales bacterium | reverse complement strand
AAATAGAGTCCACCGCCTGAAAGGCGGCGGACATCTCTTATTTAACTATAGTGGTACGAATCTGCCCGCTTTGGTTTCAAGCGCCCTGTCAAACATAATTCGAAGCAGCGACATGTCTTCGATCGCCATACCGATATTATTGCATATGATCAGCTCATCGTCTCTCTCCCTGCCGGGCTTTTTGCCTGCGATAACCTCGCCGATCTCGCCGTCAAATCTTGGAAGTCCATGCGGATAGAAACCATACATGTCCATCAGCTTATGTTGTTCAATGCTGTCAAACGTGTACTTGTCCGCTCTTCTCATCGTGACGTCTTCAAACAGAACCTGTAAATCGTTGAGCAGCAAAGTCTGTCCTTTTTGAATCCACTCATCTTTAATCACCGGTACGGGTTTTTCAGGAATCGCTGTTGCCGTCGCAATGACTTCACAGCTCTTTACCAATTCCTCGTAGCTTTTCGCTTTGACGATTTTGGCCGGAACGACAGGCTGTAGCTCTGCAATCACTTTATCCATCATGTCTTCAAACTTGTCATATATGTAGATTGTTTCCAAATCTTTGAACGTATTGCAAGCGATTCTGACATGTTCTCTTCCCTGAATCCCGCATCCGATCATACCAAACGTTTTGGTATTCGGGCGCGCCATTTGTTTGGCAGAAGCAAACGCAACACACGGCGTACGAATTTCAGTGATGTAAAGGCCATCCATGATCGCAAGCGGAACGCCGGACATATAATCGTTGTAAATCATAAGCGCATTTGCTTGTCTCGTTCCATAATTGACCCTGTTTTCAGGATAACAGCAACCCCATTTGATCCCGACCGAGCTGATCTGCTCAATCGCGCAAGGCATCGCATGGTAAAACGTATCCGTAATCGGATGCAGAGCGATTTTCGCCGGCATATCCACGCCTTGCTTTGCACTATAAAGCACAAGCGCGCGTTCCGTCAAATCGAAAACTTCCTTGTCATCAAGTGGAAGCGCACGACACTCGGCCTCACTTAGATAAAGCAAATCTTTTCCCATGGTCATTTTTGTGTTGATCCAATCTCTGTACTCTTTTCCGTTTAACATGGTCCTTCTCCTTTTTAAACCTCGTAATTATACCTTCGTTGTGATTATTGATTGATATTCAAACGGCGTAGAATTTTTTTAAAATAACGAGCCGTTATTTAACGCGATTCAGTGCTTGGTTGAAGTCTTCTTTAATATCGTCTATGTTTTCAATTCCGACGGAAATTCTTACAAGTTCCGGTTTGATTCCCGCTTTGAGCTGCTCTTCATCGGAAAGCTGTCTGTGACTTGTGCTTGCCGGTTGTAGTACGCAAGTTCTTACGTCGCCAACGTGAACAACAAGGCTGGTCAGTTTCAGGTTTTCCATCGCTTTTTCACTTGCTTTTCTGCCGCCTTTCACGCCAAACGTGATGACGCCGCCCGCTCCGTCAGGCATATATTTCTTCGATAGATCGTATGCTTGGTCGGTCTTTAAGCCGGGGTAACGAACCCAGTCAACCATCGGATGTGTCTGCAAATATTCTGCAAGTTGCAAAGCGTTTTGGCTGTGTCTTTCCATCCTCAGATGTAATGTTTGAAGACCTTGATGCGTCAGATACGCTGTCATCGGAGACATCGTCGCTCCGATATCTCTCAAAAGCTGTGCACGGATTTTGACCGCATAGGCCACGTTACCAAATGTCTCATAAAACTTCAGGCCGTGATAGCTCGCGTCAGATTCCACCATTCCCGGAAACTTGTCGCCGGCAGCAGCCCAGTCAAACGTACCACCATCTATGACCATTCCGCCAATGGTGCTCGCATGTCCGTCAGAATACTTTGTCGTTGAATGAATAACAACGTCCGCTCCATGCTCAAATGGTCTGCAAAGCGCCGGAGTCGCCAACGTATTGTCCACGATCAAAGGAAGTCCTAATTTTTTAGCGATTTTTGAAAATTTATCAAAATCAAGTACCATCAAAGCCGGGTTGGCAAGTGTTTCAACAAATATCGCTTTCGTATTTGGTTGCGCCAAAGCCATGATTTCGTCTGCAGACATATCTTGATTAAAGAATGTAAAGTCCACGCCGAACTTTTTAAGCGTTACCGCCAATAAGTTGTATGTTCCGCCATAAATGCTGGAAGATGAAAGTACATGATCTCCCGCACTGGCAATGTTCAGAATTGAAAACATCGTAGCAGCTTGCCCCGATGCCGTAGCGACCGCAGCTGTTCCACCTTCAAGCATCGCCATTTTTTCTTCCAGTTTGTTCGTTGTCGGGTTGCTGATACGTGAATACATATTATCCGCACTTTGAAGGTTAAAAAGCGCAGCGAGGTCTTCTGTGTTATAGTATCTGTAGACTGTACTCTGCACGATCGGAAGCACTTGCGGCTCCGCGTTTTCTGGGATGTAGTTACCATGTACACAATTGGTTTCAAAAGATTTGTTTTTCATTTACCCATTCTCCTCTTCAATATTAATTTAATTATTTATATAATTATATCAGTGACCCTCGGTCATCCAATATAAATTATACTTGTTGAAATTTCTTTTGTCAAGTTTTTTCTGAAAACTCCGACATCGTTTTTTCTGAAAACTCCGACTTCGTTTTTGAGTTTATTGATTGTCATATTCCGGCGGACGTTTCGCCATAAAAGCGGCCGATGCCTCTTTGAAATCGTGATATTTTTGATATGCAATCGTTGCGTTTCGGTTGTTATGAAATTTCCGCGTCAATTCATGATCATAATTCTGATTGAGGCACTGTTTCCATAGCATCAGCGCCCGGCGAGCGTTTTGGGCAAACTCAGCAGCCAAGGCTCTTGCTTCATCCATCAGCTGCTCTCTCGGCACAACTTTAAAGATTCCGCCCCATTGCGCGATTTGCTCCGCGCTCAAAGCATTTCCTGAAAGCGCCATGTAACGCATGGCTTTTTCGGGTATGAAAAGCGATGCGAATCCATCCGCACCGATGATGCCCACTTTGATTTCAGACAAGATGAATTTCGCTCCGGCAGCAGCGATCAACACATCGCAACAGCCGGCAAACGCGCAGCCTCCTCCGGCCGCGGCACCGTTGATCGCCCCGATAACCGGGTAACGGCAATTTTTGACCGATAAATATGCCGCCAAAATCGTATCGTAATGGTCAGCGCACATTTCAGGCTCTGCGAATTTATAAAATTCATCCATCTCATTGCCGGCCATAAAAATTTTACCTGCCCCGGTCAGGATAACCACCTTGATATCTTCCCTGTCGTCGAGCGCATAAAATACATCTCGAATTTCATGATAAAATGCTTCATTTGCGGCATTCGCCGGCGGCCTGTCAATGGTTACTGTGCAAATATAGTCTTTT
>WQWG01000124.1 GCA_009785435.1 Clostridiales bacterium | reverse complement strand
GGCTGCGTAGACCATATCATGAAACGCATTTGCCGCCGTAGCTCTCATAAATCTTGCTTCCGGAGTTCTATCCGCAGCGTAATACCGAATCCCGACCAAATCATCCGGCCGATAGTCTCTGTCAAGCCCATGATTCCTGTTGACAAGAATCAAATAGCCCGCGTCTATGTCGCTTCTTAACGCTTCCGTTATTTCAAGTCCACCCTCATTGGTTTGGCTTTCTTCATGCGGCGCTTCTTGACCAAGTTCGTTTTCTTGTCCATTCTCTTGTGTCTGTGGCTCATTCGCCGTTCCCAGCCATAGGTACCATGAACCGATTCCGGCTATGATCAATCCCATGACAATAATCACTATGATTCTATTTGTTTTTCTTCTCATGGTTGATATTTTATACTAAATTTTCTTTTTTTACAACCCTTTCAATCACAGTTCCGGCCGTTTCAGACAATAAAATATGAGCATATCGCAATGATATGCCCAATATTTTTTAAATGCGTTATCGGTCATGGTGAAATGATTACATCATTCCGCCCATTCCTCCCATGCCGCCCATTCCCGGAGGCATGCCCATTTCTTCTTTTTTAACATCAACAACTCCTGCCTCTGTCGTCAGAAGCATGCTTGACGCGGATGCCGCGTTTTGAAGCGCAGATCTTACAACTTTCGCGGGGTCAACGATCCCTGCGCTGATCATATCCATATACTCTTCCGCCGCAGCATTGAAGCCTGTTCCCGGCTTGCTTTCCTTTACTTTTGAAACAACAACGGAACCTTCGTACCCTGCATTTTCAGAAATCTGTCTGATTGGCTCTTCAAGCGCTCTGACAATGATGGCTCCGCCTGTTTTCTCATCTCCCGTAAGCTTTTCAACATACTTTTTAACAGCCGGGATCGCGTTGACAAAAGCAACGCCGCCGCCGGATACGATTCCCTCTTCTACTGCCGCTTTCGTAGCGTTCAGCGCGTCTTCAATCCTCAGTTTTCTTTCTTTCAGCTCTGTTTCGGTTGCAGCGCCAACTTGAATAACCGCCACGCCACCGGACATTTTCGCGAGCCTTTCCTGCAATTTTTCCTTATCAAATTCAGACGTTGTCTCTTCAACCTGAGCTTTGATCTGCTTAATTCTCGCTTGTATCTCACTCTGTTCGCCTGCTCCGTTAATGATCACCGTATTGTCTTTGCTTACTTTAACGGATGCCGCAGTACCCAGCATGTCGATCGTTGCTTCCTTTAACTCATATCCCAGCTCTTCGGAGATCACGGTTCCACCTGTCAAAATCGCGATGTCTTCCATCATCGCTTTTCTTCTGTCTCCAAATCCGGGCGCTTTCACAGCTACACACTCAAATGTCCCTCTTAATTTGTTTACAATAATTGTAGCAAGCGCTTCGCCCTCTACTTCCTCTGCAATGATCAGAAGCTTTTTGCCTTGCTGAACGATTTGCTCCAAAATAGGCAAAATTTCTTGTATGTTCGAAATCTTTTTATCCGTGAGCAGGATGTATGGGTTCTGAACGATCGCTTCCATTTTCTCTGTATCGGTCACCATGTACGCAGAGCAATAGCCTCTGTCAAACTGTAAACCCTCTACCACTTCCAATGTCGTTCCCATCGATTTTGACTCTTCTACGGTAATAACGCCGTCTTTTCCGACTTTTTCCATTGCTTCCGCAATCAGTTCGCCGATTTCTTGATCTGCAGCGGAAACAGCAGCAACCTGAACGATGCTTTTCTTATTGTCAACAGTCTTTGACAACGATTTTATTTCTTCTACAGCAACGCCAACAGCTCCTTGGATGCCTTTTCTCAGGATCATTGGATTTGCTCCTGCTGCGACATTTTTGAAACCTTCTTTTACGATGATCTGCGCGAGCAATGTCGCTGTCGTCGTTCCGTCTCCGGCAACGTCATTTGTCCTTGTCGCTACTTCTTTAACAAGCTGAGCGCCCATGTTTTCCATTGCGTCCTCGAGCTCGATTTCCCTTGCGATCGTCACGCCGTCATTTGTGATCAGCGGAGAACCGAATTTCTTTTCAAGAAGCACGTTTCTTCCCTTTGGACCTAACGTTATTTTAACTGTATCTGCTAATTTATCTACGCCAACTTGCAATTTTCTTCTGGCGTCTTCACCGAAATATAAATCTTTTGCCATTTATTCATCCCCTCTTTTCTTTTTTATAATACGACCGTAGCCAAAATATCTTTTTGACTCATGATCGTGTATTCTGCACCTTTATATTTGATTTCCGTGCCGGCATACTTTGAGAAAACAACAACGTCTCCCTTTTTCAGTTCCATTTTATCATCTTTGGTTCCCGGTCCGACTGCGATTACCTCCGCCATCTGAGGCTGTTCTTTCGCCTGTCCCGGCAATACAATACCACTTTGCGTTTTTTCTTCTGCTTCCAGCCTCTTAATAACGACTCTTTCTCCCAAAGGCTTAATTCCAAAACTCATTTTGATATCTCCTTTCTATCTTTTGAATTTATTATTATTTAATTTAACATGATTGTTTTGTTAGCACTCTTCGTGTTTGAGTGCCAATTCTAATTTAATACTTTATTTTCCACTTGTCAAGGACTTTTTATTATTTTTCACACAAACAAGCTTTCAATCAATCTGCACACCCAAGGGACAAACGAGATGAATGCCCAAGGGACAAATATTGCCGGTATCATATTCGCGATTTTTATTTCTTTCGTTCCCAGAAAATTAAAACCGATCGCAGCAACCAGCAAACTTCCGACCGCCGACATTTCCGTTATGATCTGAGGCGTAAGCCAATTTCTTACCAAGCTGGCTCCAAAAGCAATGCTGCCTTGATACAGAAAAACCGGAATTGCGGAGAACATGACGCCAATGCCCATCTGAGACGTAAATACGATTGAAATCACGCCATCCAACATTGATTTCGCGAAAAGCATATCATGATTTCCAGCAAGCCCACTTTCAAGAGAACCTACGATAGCCATTGAACCCGCACAAAACAAGATCGACGCTGTAACAAAGCCTTTTGAAAAATTGCCTTCGCCAAATCGGAACTTATGCTCCGCCCAATTGCCCAGCCAATTCATGCCCTTATCGATGTTGATCAACTCGCCGATGATACAGCCGATGACCAAACTGCCAATCAACAGCATGATGCTCTCATTGTTCATTGCACCTGTTATGCCGATGTATATGATCGCAAGCGCGACTGCTTTGATCACAATGTCCTCAAACCTTTTGGGTACGTTTTTTATGACAAATTTTCCTATCAATGAGCAAACAACGATCGTTGCAGCATTTACCAGAGGTCCCAACATCTTAATTCCAAGTCTCCTTCGTTTAAAGTGATTTCATATAATAAAATAAATATTGCTGCGCAAT
>WQWG01000123.1 GCA_009785435.1 Clostridiales bacterium | reverse complement strand
TTGAGAACAACGATGCGTTTCTTGTGCTTTAAAATATCATCGATTGCGGGGTTTCTGCTTGAAATCGGAATACGCGCGTCAATCACCTCGACGGCTACATCGACGAGTTTCAAGTTTTCCTGTATGAGTTCCCGCGTCTTTTTCATATGACCGGGATACCAGTTGATATGTTCAATCATTTTCTGTCTCCGCAACGGTATGATACATAATGATAAAAAAGAAAAGGGAGGTTGCCCGTCCCTTTGACTTTTTTAGACTTTTACTTTGATTTTCGCCGCTTTGCCTGTTCTTTGACGCATGTAGTTGAGCTTCGCTCTTCTTACTTTGCCTTTTCTGACAACTTCAATCTTATCGATTTTCGGCGAATGCAGCGGGAATGTCTTTTCGACACCTACTCCGGAAGCGATTCTTCTTACCGTAAAGGTTTCATTGACTCCGCCATTTTGTCTTTTCAGGACAAATCCTTCAAATATCTGGATTCTTTCTCTTGTTCCCTCTTTGATCTTAATGTGCACTTTGACTGTATCCCCGATGTTAAACTTAGGGATATCGCTTTTGATATATTCCTGTGCAATCGCAGTCATAATATCCATATTGTTATTTCCTCCTTCCTTCCCAAGACGTTCATGGTATCCCAGTGATACGCAGCGGACCGCCCGTAATAACATTCAATATTTTAACATAAACAAGTTCATAGTGCAATGAAAAAAACGCATTTTGTAAATTTTTTCATATTCCAAACACGCGCATGAACACGATCGCCGTCACAGCAACCGTAACGCTACAGCAGAATCCCAGAATGATCGGCTTTTTGCCGTGACGTATAAGCTCTTTGAAGTTGGTGCTGAGCCCAATGCCCACCATCGCCATCACGATTAAAAACCGGCTCATCACACTACCCCAAAAGGCGGTTATCTCAAGAGAGATGATTTCTCCGAAAGCCACGTTTGCGGTATTGAGAACGCTTGCGGCGACAAATCCCACAACAAACCATGGCAATGCTTTGCCAAGCTTAAAGCCGGAACGCTCCCCCGTCTCCTTTTTGGACTGAATCACTGCAAGGCCGAATACCACCGGTATGATGAAAAGCGCGCGCGTAAGCTTGACCACGGCGGCAACTTCCACGGCTTCTCCGCCATAGAAATCGGCGGCGGCAAGTACCGATGACGTGTCGTTGATCGCCGCTCCCGCCCATATACCAAAAAAGTGTTCACTCATGCCTGTCAGGTTTCCAATCACCGGAAAGAGGAAGACCGCCACGATATTAAAAAGAAAGATCGTCGAAATCGCACCGGCCACCGCTTTTTCGGGCGCTTTAATCACCGGTGCAGCTGCGGCAATCGCCGACCCGCCACAAATCGCACTGCCAACGCCGATCAAAATATTCTCATCTGTAGGGACTTTCAGCCATTTTCCGATCAAAAACGCCGCCAAAAGAACACAGACGACGACCGACACGATCAGAGCCAACGTCTGAGACCCCAAACGCAGCGCTTCTCCAAAGTCCATTCCAAACCCAAGCAAAAGCACCGCCGATTGCAGCATCCGCTTTGACGTTTCTTGGATTCCCGGCTTCAGTACAGCGGCAGGACGCCAAAAATTCGCCAACAGCATGCCGATGATGATGCCAAACATCGCCCCACCGGATATATTCAGCCATTGATCCAACAGCCAGATGGGGATTGCGATTGCCAAGCAAAATGCCACACCGGGCAGATTCTTTTTTGTATAAAATCCTCGCGTAGCGATGGGCAGTGTGATGACCAGCCCAATGAGTACGTACAACATCCATATCATACCGCAATTATAAACCACTGATGCTGAAAATGCAATTGACAAAAGCCCGGTGAAAAATGTATAATACAGGTTGAATGATGCCAAAAGGTATCTTATACGGCAAAAGCCGCGTGAGTCTATTTTGGCGTTTTTTTATTGCGCTTGAAAAAACAGGATGAAACATGTTTAAGAGATTATTATTCGCATTTTTATTGATCATGACAGTTGGTGTGTTTTCTGCTTGTGGTTCGGAAACCGTCGATCACTCGGCGGCAGGTGAAACCCGAATCATAACGGACGTATGGGGACGAGAAGTTGAAATCCCCGCACATGTAGAAACCATTGTAACGCTGGGGCCGGGCGCTACGCGCATCGCGGCCTATTTGAATGTCTTGGATATGATTGTGGGCGCGGAAACGCAGACCGCAAACTTTAATATATTGATGGATTTTAACCCAATTGTTCATGATCGGTTCAGCACCTTGCCCATCGTTGGGCGCGGCGGTGGAAGCGGAGAAAACAACGCCTATGTTGAAGAACTCATTTTGGCCGCGCCGGATATTGTTCTCGCAGCGTTCACGCCCGAAAGCGCAGACGAATTGCAATCCCAATCGGGCATACCCGTGGTTGCCATCCGGTACACCAGTACGGGGCTTGCAAACGAAACTTTTTTTGCCGCGACACGGGTATTTGGCGAGGCGGTTGACAAGCCGGAGCGTGCGGAGGAAGTACTTACACATATCGCGGCATTCAGGGCGGATCTTGATCGCCGCACGGCAGATGTTCCCGACGATGAGAAGCTTAGGGTTTACGCAGGGGCAATTACATTCGCCGGACAACGCGGTTTTGGCGGAACCTACTCCAATTTTGGCCCGCTTGCCGCGATCAATGCGTACAACGTAGCGGATACTGCCCTTGAAGCAGGATTTTATGAAGTGGATTTCGAACAAATCGTGGCTTGGGATCCGGACATCATCTTTTTAGACCCCGGCAATATGCGCTTGGTAAACGCCGAATATGAAACCAATCCCGCGCTGTTTCGGTCTTTACGCGCCGTGCAGGATGGGCGGGTGTATGCCATGCCGGCATTTAACTTTTCCGCAACCAATGTAACGTATGCGCTCATGAACGCTTATTTTGCCGGAACGGTTTTGTTCCCCGAACAATTCGTCGATGTGGATATGGCCGAAAAATCGGCAGAAATCCTTACGTTTTTCCTTGGCACAAATACGTTCGACATCATGGCGGAAGCAGGACTTTTTTACGGCACGATCACGATAGGAGAATAGCTGCTTGAAAACGGAATATACACATTATATCAAACAAAAATGGTTCGCTCTTGCCGTACTTTGCGCGGCGATGCTTTGTGTTGCGTTGTTGTCCCTATCTGTCGGAGCGGCAAGACTTCCTTTGGTTGAAATTTTACGCGTCTTAACAGGTGGCGGCGAGGACGCAAGCCGCATTATTCTTTTCAATGTCCGTATCCCGCGAATCGCCACGGCGGTAAGCGTGGGCTTTGCGCTTGCGATGGCGGGCTGTATTATGCAAAATGTGCTGCGTAACCCGCTTGCTTCCGCGTCAACGCTTGGAATTTC
>WQWG01000122.1 GCA_009785435.1 Clostridiales bacterium | reverse complement strand
TGTTCTTTCGGCAGTCCTTGTGGTCGTTCTCGTTTTGGTGGGCACCGCACCCGTTCACGATGATTTTCATAAGGCACAGATTATCTTTGTCGATGTGGGGCAGGGGGATTGCATCCATATCAGAACTTCGGGGGGCAAGAACATTTTAATTGATGGAGGAGGAAGCCGGAATTTTGATGTCGGGAGGAGGGTGCTGATGCCATATCTACTCAAAAACGGCGTGCGCAGAATTGATCTGGCAATCGTATCTCACATGCACCTTGACCATTATGGCGGTATTTTTTCACTTGCAAACCATTTTCAAATCGATCAAATTGGTTTTTATGAAGCCAATAAAATCATCGAAGATGAGATAGTAAGTCAAACAGGGCTGCAAAGAGAGCAGATCGTCTATTTCACGAAAGGGCAAAAAATTATGATCGATCAAGGCGTTTGGATCGAAGTGCTGTACCCTCCTCAAAAGAGCGTAGAAGAGTACAGATTTTTGAAAGGCGGCGGCGCGAACGAAAATGATTTGAGTCTGATTTTGAAAGTCTATTATTACGGCGTATCGACGCTCTTGATGGGCGACATGACATTTGAGGGAGAGAGAAGTTTGCTCAGTAAATATCAAGACGATGACGGCAGATTAAACAGCGACATCCTTAAAATCGGGCATCACGGAAGCAGGTTCAGCACCAGCGATGAACTTCTTGCGGCTGTACGTCCTGACTTTGCGGTTTTCCAGGTCGGAAGAAACGGATTTGGGCATCCGACAAGGGAAGTTCTCGAAAAAGTGGATGGCATAAACGCAGCAATATACAGGAACGACAAGCATGGTGCCATAGGGGTTTTCATTCGAAGAGGAGAAGAAAACCCGACGATCAGGACAATTATACTGGAAAAGTAAACTATAAAATTGTATAATGTGAGGATGGAAAAACAACACGCATATAAAAAAATCGAAAAAGATTTAAAAAATGAGGAACTCAAAAATGTGATATTGCTCTATGGAAAAGAGCAGTATCTCGTGAAATGGTCTGTTGACATCATTTTGAAAAAATTCATCAATGATGAATGTATGGCGTTTGATTTTTTTGAGATAGACCCTGAAAAAGTGACGGCTTCGCACATCATTGAAAGTTGCGAGACGCTCAGTCTGTTTTCAGAAAAAAGGGTCGTACACTTGCCTGATTTTGCGCTTATTTCGGGTGGAAAACTGAAAAACATATCCGAGGCGGATGAAAAACAGCTTACGGACTATATCAAAGAGGTTCCCGATACGTGCATCCTGATTATAACGGCTGAAACGGCGGACAAGAGAAGAAAGCTTTATAAAGAAATGGTGTCATGCGGCAGTGTTTACGACTTCGGGCCGCTCGACGAACGCAGCTTGCGTGGTTTCATTGAAAAGCGCTTTGCTTTGTCGGGAAAGAAAATAAAAGCGTCTGTATTGGATGAGCTTGTAAAGCTCAGTGGGTATTTCCATAAAGAAACCGACTATACGCTCTATCACCTTGTCAATGAGGTGAAAAAAGTAGCAGCGCATGCGAGCGGTGACGAAATCTTGCTTTCGGATGTGCTTGCGGTTATTTCCGGAGATCTTGAAACCAACATATTCGGAATGATCGACGCTGTATCCGGAAACAAAAAAGACGAGGCATTCCGGTTGCTTTACAATCTTTTGGATTCGGGAGGAAATGTTTTTCAGGTGCTGTCGCTTCTCGCCGCCCAATTTGAAACAATTCTCGAAGTCAAAGAGATGAAAGAAGATGGGAAGCTGTTTGCGCAGATGCAGAGCATATTGAACATTCATGAGTTTCGGATCAAGAAAGCGGCTTCGGCTTCCGATGCATATTCCATAAGCAGGTTGAAAGAGATATTAAAGAAGATTTATCAAGTCGAAAAAAACATCAAGACGGGTCTTTTGGATCCGGTTTTGGCGCTTGAAGTGATGCTTTCAGAAATTTGAGTTGTTAAATAAATAACGTTAAAAAGATAACTATTGAATCTGGCAGGCTAAGCCATTGATTGTTTGTCAGGAGTTTGATAACATATATAAGTATGAAGTTATATAGACTTTATGGATATTGAGGAGGAATAGATTAATGGATGAAAGATGTGCCTGTGCAGGCTGTGGTGAGAAACAGGATTTTAAAGCGTTGGCTCCCGTGCTTGAAAAGTACGGACATGTTTCGGGAAGCATGATTACGATTCTTCAGAAAGCGCAAGAGATTTACGGATACCTTTCGATGGATTGTATCAATTATATTGCCCAGAAAACGGGCATCAAACCTGCGAAAATTTATGGCGTGGCCACATTTTACGCACAGTTCAGGTTCAAACCAATCGGAAAGAATCTGATTATGTTATGCCAGGGAACGGCGTGCCATGTGAATGGCTCCAAAGCGATTGAAGAAGCAATCTGTGAATTTTTGGGAATCAATGACGGAGAGACGACAGAGGATAAATTGTTCACGTTGAACAATGTGGCGTGTATCGGGTGTTGTTCGCTTGCTCCGGTGATGATGGTTGCAAACGCCGATGGTGATGAGACATACGGAAACCTGACAAAGGATTCCGTCAAAGAGATCCTCGCCGAGATTCGAGCAAGAGGATAGGAGGATAGATGCGATGAAAGTAATCATAGGACAGGGCAGTTGTGGCGTCGCGACAGGCGCTAAAAAAACAGCGGCGGAATTTAAAAAGCAGATTGAGGCAAACGGCCTTACGGTACCGGTAGACATTACAGGGTGTATCGGGACTTGCTATTTAGAGCCGATCGTTGATATTTATGACGATCAAAACAATCTGACAAGATATGTACAGGTATCACCCGACAAGGTTTCTGAAATTGTCAGCAAACATCTGGCAAAAGGCGAGGTTGTCCGCGAAATGGCCATTTCAGAAGTAGATAAGGGTTTTGTGGACAAACAAAAAAGGGTGGTTCTTAGAAACTGCGGGAACATCAATCCGGAGAACATTGACGAATACATAGCGGTAGACGGCTACAAAGCGACGGAGAAAGTGGTGACTTCGATGACGCCTGAACAAGTCATCGAGGAAATGAAAGTTTCGGGTCTTCGAGGCAGGGGCGGTGCCGGATTCCCTACATGGTTTAAGTGGAACGCGGCGAGAACAAACGCCGGCGCTTCCAAATATATGGTTTGTAACGCGGACGAGGGCGACCCGGGCGCGTTCATGGACAGGAGCATACTGGAGGGTGACCCTCATTCTTTGATCGAGGGTATGATCATAGGCGGTTACGCGATGGGCGCGACGGAGGGCATCATCTATGTGCGCGCGGAATATCCGCTTGCCATCCACAGGCTTGAGATCGCCATGCAGCAAGCAAGGGAAAGAGGGTTTTTGGGCCAAAACTTATTTGGAACCGATTTC
>WQWG01000121.1 GCA_009785435.1 Clostridiales bacterium | reverse complement strand
CGCGTATTGTTGCACCGCAAGATGCATTCAATCATATAATGGTATCGAATCCGTATAAAAAAATATGAGCATTAGGAGATGAGTGAATGAAAGGCTCGAGAAGATTATCCCATACGATACGGCGAGGCGATAATTTATATCAAATTGCGCGCCACTATCATACGACCGTTCCCATGGTTCTTGCGTTAAACCCAAGAATCGATCCGTATGACCTTAAAGCAGGAAGCGTAATCACAATTTCACCCGGCAGCAACTTCGCCATGTCGCAGAACACCAGACCACCCGCCTACCCTGATCCGGCTGCGCAATTCGCTTTGTTAAGCGAGATGCGCGAAGTGTGGGTACAACACGTGTATTGGACCCGCATGCTTTTGATCAGCATTGCGGAAAGACTCAATGATGAATCCGATGTGACAGACCGTCTTTTGATGAACCCCGCAGACATCGCCGCTATTTTCGCAAATTATTATAAAGCGGATACGGTCAATACGATTGAAGAACTTCTGACAGAACATTTGCAAATCGGAGCCGCCCTCATTACGGCAATGAGAGACCAAACGGCAGAAGTCGAGGACTTGAACAACCAATGGTACATAAATGCCGACAAAATGGCAGCTGCTTTCAGCAGCATCAACCCATATTACAGACTCGAAGATATCCATAAAATGCTTTATAACCACCTGAATCTGACTGCTCAGGAAGTTGCTCTGCGCCTCGCCGGCCAATACGCCGATGATATCGACGCATTTGACGCAGTCGAAAAAGAGGCGCTGGAAATGGCCGACTATTTTTCACAAGGAATTATGAGGCAGTTTCCGCAAAAGTTTTAAATCTACGCGGGAAAGCAAAGAGGCCGTGCATCATGCATTGCCTCTTTGCTTTTTGTAATCATTGTCAAAAATGTTTTCATTGCAAACAATTCCGGCGTGAAAACAAACGCGAATTATGTACATTTTTCAGATTATTTGTTGACTTTTAACACAATTTGGCATATGATGTAGGTACTTAAAATTATTTGTTTATTTTTTACAATACAAGAGCAGTGGCCAAGCATCAAAACTGAAACTACTGCTACATGGCATTTTTTGAAGGGGGTTGTATTATGTTTATTTCTCGGTTCAGAAAAACGGTTTCATTTTTGCTTTTTGTTACAATGTCTTTTTCGTTGATGCATCATTCATCGATTCATTCGATTGCAACAGAAGCGTTACCCGAGGAAGCAAGCGCTTCATGGGATTTGAGAAGCTTTGTTCAAGATGTCACCATATTTGACATGGACAGCGATCCGCAAACGCCGATCGATCTTGAGAACGATCTTCTATATGTAGAGAATACATATCAATTCGTACTTGATTTTGCGGAAACAGCGGAAATGCAGATGGCACCGAATCAAGATGGATTGTTGCTATATCAGCTTCCAAACCAGCTTGATATCCAATATGTCGTTCCGGAAACGGCCATTTATCAAGCTGGTACAGACATCGAAATCGGGCGATATACAATCGATACGACCGGACTTGTTACGGTGTGGCTTGATGCCTTCGCATCGGACAAGCGTATCATCGAACCGGACGAGGATGTCATAGAATCGGATGACGATGCCATAGAACCGGACGATAGCATCACCGAACCGGATGATGATATCATAGAGCCTGACGATGGTGTCACTGATTCAAATGATAACGTCACTGAACCGGACAATGGCAGTGAGCCATCAAACGGCAATGCCACCGAATCGGATGATAACGCCGTCCAGATCGATGACAGTATGGCACCATTGGCCGATAGCCCTTATGATTATATCCGGTTTTCACTGGAAGTTGTTGCCCTGCTTGCGGAAGAAGGGGATGGCATGCTCGATTTTGGCAATGGTATGGTGGCCTACATCATGCCACTCGTTGCCGCGCTGTTCATGCCACTGGCTGCCGGAGATCCATGGGATTTGGCGAACTTTATCACAATCGTCGCCATGTATGACCTCAGCCAAACTCCACCCGTGCAGGTAACCCCTACAGACCCAACATTCATTGGCAATAACTATCAATTCAGCATTAGTTTTGCGGAAACACCTGCATTGCAAATGGAGTACGACCTATCCGGCGTGTTGACTTATCAGCTTCCAAGCGCACTCCAGATCACAACCGCTATTTCACAGACGCCCATCCGCATTGCCAATGGCGCGGTTGTCGGTTGGTATACCATCGATACAACGGGGTTGGTTACGGTATGGTTTGACGATGTTGACCAATATGGCAACCCGACGCCCGGAACAAATTACATCACCCTTACGGACGTAACCCTTACACTGGACATTAATGCTCAGCTGATGGACGGCGCAGGCAATGGCCTGGATTTTGGCAATGGCATTGTCGTCGGCATTACACCGCCGGTTTTGCCCCCACCATCGTTAACCATGAGCAAAACTTCCAGATACGACCCAAACACCGAACGAATTTACTATATCATTACCATCACGGCGCTGGGCGCTCCGGTCAGTGGAATCCAACTGGTCGACGGCCCCAGCATTACGACAAGCGCCGGCACGACCCACAACATCATCAATATTCCCAATGCGTTTTATGGTTTCCGCTATTCTTTGAATGGCAGTACAAACTTTACGCCGATGAACGTCAATTGGATTTCCAGCGCGACACCCGCCCCAACGATCTTCTCTTATGATTTTGGCGATTTGGTGCTGAATCCGAATAACTTTATCACGGTTATGTACTACTTGGATCTGCCCATATTCATCGCCAACAACCCGCAACTGGTTCCCAGCCCATTGGCCTACGATTTTACCGTGTTGAATGGTGCTGCGGTTATGGGTGATGGCGTTCCGGGTGTCAATGATTCAACGAGTGACCATGTTCGAAAAACGTTCCCCATCTCAAAATCCGGAACGTATGTCCCACCGGCCATAGCCGGAGATCCA
The DNA here is from genome assembly GCA_009785435.1 of Clostridiales bacterium. Lineage (GTDB taxonomy): Bacteria > Bacillota > Clostridia > Peptostreptococcales > Anaerovoracaceae > WQWG01. The sequence goes on along the minus strand of WQWG01000121.1, from coordinate 449 downwards.
TATCAAATTGAATGGACGATCACCATCGGCGATGGCCACACAACACAGATCAACGGTGGAACAGTCACCGACACGCTCGGCGCAAATTTATTTTTCCAAGCGCCCACGGCGATCGACATCACTTTATATGATGTTGTCCCCACAGCCAGTTTTGTGGGCACTGCGGATGAGTTAAGCGGCTTTAGCATAAACCTCGCCAACAATGTATTTACGTTCACAATCCCCGCTGTGGGCGATGCGAATCCCCACGGAGGCACATTTGGCGCGATCCATGAGGCCGTCATTGTTTTCTACACAGACATCAATATTCCGCCGCATGCGGGTCAGCCACCGCTTATTTACGAGAATAACCTCAATTTCATCCTCGGCAATACTGATGTCAATACCGGCGGCCGAGTACCTTTCAATCCGCCGACAACCAATATCATCAGCAAAACAACCTCCGGCAT
>WQWG01000120.1 GCA_009785435.1 Clostridiales bacterium | reverse complement strand
GTTGATTTGCTCTCATTGATCAACCAAGGCCTTGGTGAAATGAATCAGGGCATTATGGAATCAGGCCTGGAAATCGTCATCAAAGCTGAGCTTGAAAAATATTATGTATGGGCTGACGGGCAACTCCTTTGGCGGGTCGTGGAAAACCTGTTCGGAAACTTTTTGAAGTATGCGCAGGAAAATACAAGGGTATACATCAACCTCACAGAGCAGGGAGCAAACAACAAGTCAAGCATGGTCATTTTAGAGATCAAAAACATTTCAAGGCAAGCGCTCAATATTGAAGCAGACGAACTGATGGAACGGTTTACAAGGGGTGACGAATCAAGGACAACGGAGGGAAGCGGGCTTGGCCTTGCCATCGCAAAAGACCTTGTAAAGCTCCAAGGCGGATGGCTCGACATCAAGATCGATGGAGATTTATTTAAAGCAGTCGTGATGCTTGAAAAAGCGGAATGTGCATGATATAATTGAAAAAATAATTTATAACGAAGGAGATCTCTCATGAAAAAGCAAATTATATGCAAAGAAGCACCTCCCGCCATCGGTCCTTACTCGCAAGCCATTCACGCAAACGGAATGTTGTTTATTGCGGGGCAGCTTCCGATCAGCCCGGAGACCGGCAAGGTTGTAGACGGCATTGAGACGCAAACAAGACAAGTTCTGGAAAACATCAAAGCGATCATCACAACGGCCGGCGGAACGATGGACAACATCGTTAAGTGTAACGTTTTCCTCTTGGATATGGCTGACTTTGCTGCAATGAACGGCATATACAAAGAGTATTTCAACGAGCCTGCTCCTGCAAGGGCGACAGTCGCAGTCGCAGGGCTTCCACCGAATGTCATCGTAGAGATCGAAGCGGTTGCGGTACTTTAAACCTCATTCCGACGCGATGGGATATACCTTTCCATAATAGCAAACCATGAATGATGGCCTGTATGGCCATCATTTTTGTTTGAGCGCTTTAAGCAAATCCAATTCGCAACGCATATGAAGCACGCATGTAATGCAGACAATGGGCACGGGACATAATAAAATCATATATACAATTGAATTGCGAGGTTTTATATATGGGAAAATTTAAAATACCTGTTGTCCCTGCGACTACAAACAAAAGCATACGATTCCCGAACGATATCATTGAAGACGTTCAAGAGCTAATTGATGGAAAACCATGTACGTTTACTGCGTTTACGATTGAAGCGGTTCGAAGCGCGATCAGAAGCGTCAAAGAAGAGTCAGAGGAGTACAAAGTGCAACAACACCCGGCAGATTCCAAACCGGAAAATAACGACAAATGATTGATTTGTTTCTACAAAAATGCCAACGTAATCAATATGACTCCGCCAAGCCAAGAAAGATTGATTGGCGATTTTTGAGCAATCTTGCCGCCAATGAAGCACCCCAAAAGAACCGCTATTACGTCGATCACAAGTGAAAATGCGATAATCTGCAAATGGTTTACGTCTGAAAGCCCGGCACCAAACCCAAGCGCAAAAGCGTCCATTGCCACCGCCAAAGCAACAATGACCGCCTCTTTTGCTGATATGACTCTGGAGTTGTCCAAGTCTGCTTTTTCAGGGTCGGCGTATACATTCATGATAAACTTTACGTTGAATATCGAAAATTCCATCCTTTTTGATGAATCGCTATGTTTGCGTACAAATCTTTTGATAACGCTATCAAAAATCTTGACAAGTCCAAGTGTGAATAAAATGCCAAATGAAAGTCCATTCGCGACTGCCAGCGGCATAAAGGGCAAAAATGCCGACCCTACGTAAATGGACAATCCGAGGATGACGCTCCCAATCACCGTAATGATCATAATGGACTTGAACGGTATCTTGATCTTGCTGCTTCCATACGCAAAGCTGACAGCAAACACGTCGACGGACAAAACAACTGCAAGCAATAATGCTTCTACCGATATGCTAATCTGAATCACTCCCTAAAGAAAGAGCGTATACGCCCCCGATGTTTGTTTCTTTATCATATGCCGGAGGCTTCTATACGTTCCATGTGTTCTTATTCCGTCAAGCGATCCAACGTAACACTTTAAGAGCGGTTGACATACATTGGCGTGAGGAAAAACTTTTTCCTCACGCTAACTTTATGATAGGAGTGTAACAATTATGTTCATGCCGATTTTATCCGGTCTTATTGTGTCGGTAGACGCATTTTTTATTGGACTTTCGTTGGGTCTGCAAAAAAGGTGCAAGTTTTTATACCTTGTTGTCATCAATGTGTTTCTTTTTGGGCTTTGTATTTTAGGGTTTTTGATCGCGGAGCAGATTTACGAATTGATTCCGTTTGAACCTGACTACATCGTGGGATTTGCGTTTATCGGGCTTGGCCTTTGGACGATTTTACATTACTTTGTGTCTAAGCATATCAAGCGACGCAAAGGAACGACAGATGAAGTGAATATTTCACTAAAAGCGATCGTACTTGTGGGGCTTGTTATGAGCGTCGAGGCAATGTTGATCACGATGGGCATTACATTTCTTTTTCTTCCTGATTCGACTTTTGCTATTCCTGTCACTGTCGCGCTTGCCCATTTTGGCTATTCAACATTGTCCTTCCATCTGGCCAGAACCAAACAAGTGAAGCGGATTCCCATCGTCATCAGCCATGTCATTTCCGGGCTTGCACTGATCACATACGGGATGATGGCATTGTTTGTCGAAATTGAATTTTAAACATGTGAATCCTGTTTCTATTTTCATGCGTGTAATACATATGTGATGCAGACAAAATGCAACACGGCATAATAAAGTCATATCAACAATTGAATTTTGAAAGTCGTCGATAAAAACTTCTATGCGAAGCTTGAAGCAAACAATGTTTTTGTTTTTTAAGGAGTAAAGTTGATGTACACTCGAAGCGATGATCACATTTTTTTCGAAGAACACATACAGCCTCATTATTTCGACATCCTCAAGTTTCTGACACATTCCACAAGTGATGAGTGGATTGCTCATGATGTTGTGCAAAACACAATGGAAGACGCATGGAAATACATAAAACGGTTGCGTACATATGACAACGTGAAAGCAGGGCTGATTGCGATGTCAAAAAACAACTTGAAAAAATATTATAAAAAACACTCTCCCGAATGGCTTCCAATAGAAAGATTTACGGAGCCTCCCTCTATTGACCAAATGCTTGAAGAAATCATCATGGCGACAGACACATTTGATAAGCTTACAGAAATGTTTGCCATGCTTGATGAAACATCTTCACGCATTTTGATATTGCACCATTATTATAAGGTTTCGTTAAGGCAAATTGCTGACATACTCGGAAAGAATTACAATACCGTACTTTCTTGGCATAACCGCGCCATCAAAAAACTCAGAGAGATTGCATGAAAGAGAT
>WQWG01000119.1 GCA_009785435.1 Clostridiales bacterium | reverse complement strand
TTGATCGTATTGTAGATCGCCGTCATGTCGGTGCGTATGTAGACGACGCCTGTAATGGTGTCTCTGTAAAAGACGGGAAATACAAGGCTCATAATGGGTATGGACGTATTTGGCCCTGATATTGTGCCTGAGGATTCCGCATTTTCGCCGGAAATCATCGCTTTCAAAATGGCGTCTTTGTCAAGCCGCTCGATTTCTACCCTGTCCGTATTTTCCGTATTTGAAGCGATAATTCGCATATTGCTGTCGATGACAAAGATTTGTTCTTGGATCGTTCTTGCCCATGCGGCATCGATGTGCGCCTGTATTTCATGTTCGTGGCTTTGGAGGTTGTCAAAGGCGCTTAAAGAAATGAGGGTACTACCCTGTACGGTATTGGTCAGGTTTGACCTTACGGAGTTGATATAATATTCTTCGAAATTTCTCATGATAAACACGCCTATAATTGTGATCGCAATGAAAACAAGCAGGCAGTAAATCAGTACAATTTTCCATCTTATTGTTACGGCAAGGCTTTTTTTAAAAAATTTGATCGCCATTTATACTCTTTCTCGTTTATGGTATCCTAAAGTAGTAGCCGATTCCTCTTTTTGTCATGATGTATTGAGGTTCGCTTGACTCGTCTTCCAGCTTTTCTCTCAGGCGTCTTACTGTAACGTCGACCGTTCGGATGTCACCGTAATATTCGTAGCCCCAGACTTCTTCAAGCAACTGTTCCCTCGAAAAGACTTTGTTTTCTCTTTCGGCCAGATATTTCAGGAGTTCAAACTCCCTTAATGTAAGTTCAAGTGCAATGCCTTTTTTTCTGGCTTCGTAACGGTTCATGTCTATTTCTAAATTTCCGAACGCTTGTATGTCGGCAGGTTTTCCTGCAAGCCCGTCAACGATTTCGGTTCTTCTGATATTTGCTTTGATTCTGGCGATCAGCTCCCGCATGCCAAAGGGTTTGGTGATATAGTCGTCAGCGCCAAGCTCAAGTCCGAGAACTTTGTCGACTTCTTCTTCCTTTGCAGTGAGCATGACGATTGGCGTTGTTTTGGTTTCTCGTATCTTTTTGCATACTTGAAATCCGTCCAATGAGGGAAGCATCACGTCAAGCAAAATCAAATCAGGGTTTATTTGCAGCGCTTTGTTGAGTCCGGCCAGGCCGTCAAAGGCGGTTTCTACGTCAAAGCCCTCTTTGACAAGGTTGAATTTGACAATATCAGATATCGACTTTTCATCTTCAATAATAAGAATTTTTTTTGACTCCATCATTGCCTCCATTCCATTTCTAATTTGTAGTCTTCCCCGGTAGCGTGTTTTACATTATAGAGACTAGTATACCAAAAAATATGCGTTGCGTCAAAAAAATCAATATCCCAGACGATGAGCAAAGGAGTATAACAGCTGAGTAAACATATCGTTTACATTTCATTCATATTGCGCACGAAACATGAATGATTCAAGGGTTTTGCTATGGAAAAGTCAACACATTATTGACATTCTCGTAATCATCGCGTATATTGTTATTAGAGCAGGAATTAAGGAGGGATATCTATGGACGGGGCTATTTTTAAGCAGGTTGGAAATAATATTCAAGATATATTAGCGGCGCAAGGAAAAACCCAGCAATTTTTGGCGGATGGATTGGGCATTTCAAAACAAGTCATGAATAAAATTGTTGCCGGCTCAAAAGCGATCAATGTTGCTGAGATTCGACAAATCGCGAATATACTAAATGTTACTGTGGATCGGTTGCTCACCATTGAGACGGAAACAAAGCAGGTTCATAACTTTGCTTTCATGGGGCAAATCGAAAATGAACATACAAAAAATAAAATTGAATTTTTGCAGACAGTCATAGATGAGATACTGATGCTGGAGGAATACGCAAATGCCTGATAACCGATTAAATGAAAGTGAAATCCAAAATATCAAAGCATTGGCCAGAAGTAAACTCGTAGAGTATCACAAATTGAATGATGTAATCGGCGCACAAATATTCAGCATTTTAGAAAAAGATGCACGCGTATTGTATTATCCTCTAGAAGACCATCAAGTCTGGGGATTTTCTGAAACCATAAAAGGCAAATCATTTGTTTGTATCAATACATCTTTGCCGTATGACAAACAGGTTTTTGCTGCAGCGCATGAATTATATCATTTATGGTTTGGTCATTCAGGGGAAATCATGATTTCTAAAAATACGTTGGAACCGGATTCCGAAGAAAGAACGGAACGTATGGCAAACCGATTCGCTGCAGAATTTTTAGTGAATGATGAATTGTTGTTTCAAGAAATGAGATTATTCAAGGTTGACAAAGACAATTTCCATGTGAAAGAAATTGTTAAGCTTGCCAATCACTTTGTAGTACCATACCATATGATGGTAAGAAGATTTTTTGAAACAGGTATTTGCACGCAAAAGCAATATGAAGAGCTCATGTCTTGCACAGAGGAACAGGCCGGCATTTGGAGAAGTCGTTTGGGAATATCCGTACCCATCAGAAAAGAAAAAATCGGATTGAATAATCTTGTTGATAAAGCGATGGAGTTGTACGAACGTAATTTAATTACCTATGAAAAATTGGAGCATCTCTTAGGGCTTGCAGAGCTGACGCCGCAAAAAATGGGGATTGGACAAAAAACAAATTATACGCCCCCCTCCGATGACGAGCTGGATGCAATTGTGAGGGAATAGCGATGAAATTGAAAGAAATCATTGTGGACGCTGATTTCTGCATCAAAGTTGGCGTTAGCCCAAAATATCGTTATTTAGAAAGATTGTTGCCGAAACTTGCAAATAAAGCATATATCCACAAAGCGGCACATGATGAAGTGATGTTTCCCTTGTGTGCAAAAGAACAACTTGATTTCTTGAAAAATCAGGGCTTTCTAGATGTTTTAGATGAAAAAGACTTAAACCCACTGGAAAAAATCGTATACATAGGTACGTATCAGTCTCTGGCCAAAGCAATGATCAATCCTCATCAACCCAGAAAAAACCAAGGAGAAACCTGCTCTTTGGCAATGGCAAAAACAAAATCGATTCCCTACTTTGTTACAGATGAGAAAAATTTGCAACCCATTATCGACAAGATATTGAATACCGGAATGGACGACATTGTTTGCATCCGAATCGAAGACGTTATCCGAAGAATCAGATTCGGGGAATTGGAGGGCGTCAAAAGAAAAGAAGCAAAAGTGCTGTGGCGCATGGCCGGAAAAGAGCCGACTGTTTTTGATAGAGCCATATGGCCGATGATTGAGTGATTTTAAAACATGTCTTTTGACATGTTTTTTTGACATATCACACCACAACGTATTTTTTCATAGTATGAATGAATTTACGTTGAGGTGTTTTTTATGACAAAACCATTAATCATATATTCCCGTAAAACGAT
>WQWG01000118.1 GCA_009785435.1 Clostridiales bacterium | reverse complement strand
TAAAAATGATGGAAATCGGTTTGCAACTTTGAGCAGAATGCGATAGATTCGTTGGTTCGCAGCGACACGGCTGATATAGTTTTCGGTTTCGGGAAACGGAATATGATCAAGGGTTTTTCCGTTGCGGCTCAATTCAGGATTGCTCAGCCATCTTGTGACATTGCCCTGTCCGGCGTTGTATGCGGCTAAGGCCACATCGATATCACCGAACCCGTCTATATGCGTCTTCAAATAAAAAGTACCCATTCGTATGTTGATTTCGGGATCAAAAATATCGGTCTCGTAATGAAAATCTTCTAAACCCATCTGTGGAGCAAGCCAGTACGCCGTACTCTCCATGATTTGCATGAGGCCGCTCGCGCCCGCATGTGAAACGGCATTTGGGTTGAATCTGCTTTCGGCGTGGATGACAGCAAATATGAGTTCCGGTGCTATATCATGAAGCTTTGCGTTTTCGTTTACGATGTCAATATAGCGAAGCGGATACAATTGGCTCAACGAAACGACGCCAATGGCCGCAACAACAAAGCATATCAAAACAGATAAAAATAGAACCTTGACAGCGTTCTTTTTCTTTTTTTTCATAGTACGTCCTTATAAAGCAAACCTGATCAACGGATATCACTGATCATCGGTGAAATTGATACATTCCTGAGCGTCATGCCCACAGTAGCATTGTATTCCGAAACGATATGTATGTCAAATATTGTTTACATATAAATTTTGAACACACGGTGGACAAACATATGTTTGTATGATAAAATAAAAAAGAAAATTCTGGAAATGGCAGGAAAACGACATGAGGATCATTGGAATTGACCCCGGATATGCAATCTTAGGGTATGGAATTGTTGAAAAAAAGGGAAACCATTTTACGCCTTGCCATTTCGGAGCGATTACAACGGATGCGAAAGACGATATGGCAGACCGCCTGAAGCATCTTTATAATACGCTCATGGACATCATTTCTGAGTATGAACCGGAAGTAGCGTCGATTGAAGAATTGTTTTTTAATACGAACACCAAAACGGCTCTGCTTGTCGGACAGGCGAGAGGCGTTGCGATTCTTGCTTGCGCAAATTCAGGTCTTGAAATAAACGAATATACGCCGTTGCAGATCAAACAGGCTTTGGTCGGGTACGGAAGAGCAGAAAAAGCGCAAGTACAGGCGATGGTAAAGACGATTTTAAACTTGAAAGAGACGCCAAAACCGGATGATACCGCGGATGCGCTTGCGGCTGCGATTTGCCATGGCAATTCATCCGGACGGCTTTCGATTTACAAATAGGAGAAACGGTATGCTACATTATATCAAAGGGCAGCTTGCAATGAAATTTGACGGCGGCGTGGTCATCGAGACATCCGGCATCGGGTATGAAATATTCGTTCCTGACAATTCGGCTGCGTATCTTGCGAAAGACGGAGACTTGTTGATGCTTTACACCGCGATGATCGTGCGTGAAGATGATGTAAGCATTTACGGGTTTTCTGAAAAAGAGTCTTTGCAGCTTTTCAGAAAGCTGTTGACCGTAAGCGGAGTGGGGGCAAAAGCCGCGCTTGCGGTTTTATCTTGTATGCCTCTTGCAGAGTTAAAGAAAACGATTGTGTTTGAAGATGCAAAAGCCTTGACGATGGCAAACGGCATCGGTAAGAAAACGGCCGAACGCATTATCCTGGAATTAAAAGACAAGCTGGGGAATATGGGCAATATTTCCGAGGCAATGCAGAGTGCAGAGCAAATCATGCAGACAGACGAAAAGTCGGAGGCCATCAATGCGCTGATTGCGCTTGGATATACGAAAGGTGAGGCGTTGTCTGCGATGGTCAATATCGCGGATGTGGGGTTGAGTGCTGAAGAATACGTTAAAAAAGCGCTCAAACAATTGTTTTAGATAAAAAAACAGACTTGCGGAAACGCATAAGAATTTGGAGTTATGATGAGCCAAGAAGAAAGAATTACAGGCACATATTTAAATAATGATGAAGAAACGGCGGAGCGATCGCTTCGTCCTCAAAAGCTTGATGACTATGTCGGCCAGAAAAACGCTACCGATAATTTGAAAGTTTTTATTGAGGCGGCGAGAATCAGAAGAGAACCGCTTGACCATGTGTTGTTTTACGGGCCTCCGGGGCTTGGCAAAACGACGCTTGCGGGCATCATCGCAAATGAGCTTGGCGTTGAGATTAGAATCACATCGGGGCCTGCGATCGAACGAGCCGGGGATTTGGCCGCGATTCTTACGAATCTGAATGAAAATGATGTTCTGTTCATCGATGAAATACACCGCCTGAACCGTTCGGTTGAGGAAGTACTTTATTCTGCAATGGAAGATTTTGCACTTGACATCATCATCGGCAAAGGGCCTTCCGCAAGGTCGATTAGGCTTGATCTGGCGAAGTTTACGCTGATTGGCGCTACGACACGTGCCGGAAGCTTGTCTGCGCCGCTGAGAGATCGATTTGGAGTTGTCAGCAAGTTTGAAATGTATACGGTCGATGAACTGATGAAGATTATCAGGCGCTCTGCGGGGATTTTAAAGATACAGACAGACGAAGCGTCTTTGCTTGAAATGGCAAAAAGATCGCGCGGAACTCCGAGGGTCGCAAACCGCATGTTAAAGAGAGTTAGGGATTTCAGTCAGGTTGAGGGCAAAAGCGGCATCGACATGGAGATTACAAACAAGGCCTTATCGGCGCTTGGCGTTGATGAGATGGGACTTGAAGGGCTTGACCGGGATATTTTGAGGGTTATCATAGAACGCTTCAAAGGGGGGCCCGTGGGCATAGACACCATATCGGCAGCGCTGGGTGAAGAAAGGGTCACGATCGAAGATGTCTATGAACCGTATCTCATACAGGCAGGGTTCCTGCACCGGACGCAAAAGGGTCGGATGGTTTCAGAGCAGGCGTACAGGCATTTGGGGATCGCGTTTTTAGAGGAACAGACTACATTGTAAAGATTGTGCATTCGCATGGGAACGGTTGTATAATTCGGATTTTAATGTTACCGATTTCGGTAACATATAAGATGGGCGACGGAACTCCCCACATTATCTTGCAGGAAAACATAGGAAATGATACAATGACTATCGGAGCGTTGCGGAGCAATGCACAATTCAAACAGCAATAATCGTATTCAGTGGAGGATTAGATGAAGCAATTTGTTGCAAAATTGATCGTAATTTTATTGATCGTAGCGGTCTTGCCGATCAATTTTTCTTTTGCTCAGTCAAATCAAGTGACTTATGTAAGAATTGGGCTTGCCTTTGGAAACGAGGCGGTTTCATCCGCCACGCTGGAATCCGAAGATGGACTTATGATCATAAGAGCCGTTTCAAATGGATTTGAAGAGATCATGAGATTTCCGGATGTAAGACAAGTAAATGTAAGCATTGAGTCAGGC
>WQWG01000117.1 GCA_009785435.1 Clostridiales bacterium | reverse complement strand
CTAAGCACGGCAAACTGACAAGTAAGCTCGAAATACCGCTTATACCACGCTTTTTCATGCCTCGAAAAAATCCTCCTTTGCAGGTGGTACAGCAACGGAGTGCAAAATATCTGAAACAACCGCCTCGGCGTTTTTTCGGGCAAGGCGAGCTTCTCCCGTTAACAGCATTCGATGCGCAAGACAAGGTATCGCGATTTCCTGCACGTCATCCGGGATAACAAATGAACGGCCTGACATGGCCGCCCAAACCTTTGCGGCCTTGTACAGCCCCCTTGATGCCCTCGGGCTTGCACCCATCTTAACGAGTGGGTGTGAACGTGTTTGTGTAACGATCTCGATGATGTATTGTGTAATCGCATCCGATACGCGAACATTTCGGATTTCTTGTTGCACGCAATTGATTTGCTCCGCATCCGTTAATCGGTTGATCGATGAAAACGGAATCTCATCTCCAAGGTTTTTAAGCATCTCAAATTCTTCGGAAAAATCAGGATACCCGAGTGAAATTTTGATCAGGAATCGATCCATCTGTGCAGCAGGCAACTGGAACGTTGTTTCGGATTCAACAGGGTTCTGTGTAGCCATGACGATAAACGGTTTCGGTAAAGGTATGGTTTCACCGTCAATGGTAACTTGTCTTTCCTCCATCGCTTCCAAAAGGGCAGACTGCGTGCGAGGGATCGCCCTGTTGATTTCGTCTGCAAGCAATATATTGGTCATCACAGGACCTTGCCGCAACTTGAATTCACCGCTCTTTTGGTCGTAAATATTCATTCCGGTAATATCCGACGGCAACAAATCCGGCACAAACTGAATTCTTCGGGCGTTGCAACCCGTCACGATTGAAAGCGTCTTGACAAGTGTTGTTTTACCAACGCCCGGCATATCATCCAAGAGCATATGCCCCTCTGCGAATAGCGTCATAATGATCAGGCGTATCTGTTTTGTTTTGCCGACGATGATCTTTTCTGTTTCGGTGATCATCGCTTCTGTAAGTTCCGGTATCGTCAAATTCGGAGTCACCACCTTTCATTAAAGATTTTACAGTACGTTTCATGAAAGGACAACCCTTTATTTGTATTTGCCCGTAGACAGCAGATCCTCTGTGTATGCGATGACTTTGATTTGTCCTTTCGTATTTAATGCACGGAACATATCAATCAAAAATTGTTCATCGTTCCCGTACTCGAAAGATGGCGTCAACGACATCCCGTGTTTCGCTTTTGAAGAATCACCAAATGATAAATAATCAACGGTGGTGCCTAGCGCCTCTGCGATTTTAACAATGGTTGGAACAGACGGGATTCGCTGACCGGTACAGTAATGCGAAATCATTGATGATGCGAGTCCGGTAAGCCGGCATAGATCTGCCTGCTTGATTCCTCGTTCCGCCAATATTTCCGTTAATCGTATATTCAATCCTACAATTTCGTTTGACATTTCATTCACCTCACTTTCCATACTATCAGATGAAAGCAGTTTTGAAAATACCCTATTGACAAATCTCTCGAATGAAAGCATAATGATATCAAATGGGAGCAAAAAGGGTAACGGAGGTACATATAAAGTTTAGCGTTGATGAGGTTGTAAATGAGGCAGTATGAGGCAGTAAATGAGGTTGCAAATCGTATGTCGGAATGAAACGAATCATAATGAATTGAATGCCCCTGATCATTTTGTTGACATCAACAAAATGTTAAATCAAAAAGAGCGATCTTTTCTTTGTGTTGTCGGGTATGCTGTGATAAAATTAAATTACAAAAGGTGGGAAAACGGATGTCAATAAACCCAATAAAACTTGTTGGAAACTGGGTTGAAGGATATGCTCTTGATAAGCACGTAGTGATCAGCGAGTATATTGGCGAAGATGCTTTTGGACATAAACAATTTAAAAATACGTATACTGAAATCGGTTTGTTGTTGTATAAAATGAAATACAATGGCCATTATGATACGTCCGAGGAAATTCTGGAGTTAGCAATACCCTTTCTTAATGAATGGTTACAAGACAAGCATGTTGATATTATTCTGCCTGTGCCGCCAACGAAAAGACGTGATGTGCAGCCTGTTTATGTTATTGCAGAAACAATCGCCAAACATTATAATATTTCTTACTCCGAAGAGGTTATTATAAAAGCAACAGTCGAACAAGCAAAAGACATGCAGAAAGGCAAGAAATCTTTAGAGGGTACAATTAAGTTGCTGAAAAAACCAAAACGCAAATGCGATATATTACTGATTGATGATTTATTTTCCACCGGTAGCACAATCAGCGAATGCGTGCGAATATTAAAAACAAACGAACTAGTAGACAATATATACATCTTAACCATCACGAAAACAGGGTGAATGAGCATGAAAATTTTCATTGCAGGGCCTCGGGCAATCACACAACTTGATAGCAACGTGACGAATAAGCTTTTTTCGATTTATGAAAAAGGCTATGATGTGCTTGTTGGTGATGCAACGGGCGTTGATCATTCGGTGCAGAAATTTTACGCAGAGAAAGCTTACGGCAATGTGACCGTTTTTGCCAGTAATGGAAAGGCACGAAACAACATTGGTCGTTGGAAAGTAGAAAATGTTACTGTTGAACACAGTGAAAAAGGTTTTGACTTTTATTCGCAAAAGGATATTGCCATGGCAAACCAAGCGGACTATGGTTTTATGGTTTGGAACGGCGAAAGCAAAGGCACGCTTCATAATATAATAAACCTGATTGCACAAAAAAAGACATGTTTGGTATATCTCACAACGCATAATCAGTTTTTCAGTATTGACAATGAAGAAAAATGCTTACAATTACTTTCTTTGTGTCCTGAATCCGCAGGTGCCACATACATCAAACTGACCAAGCGCAAAATACCGTTGACACAGATCGCAATGTTTTGAACAGAGTTCGCATAGAATTGACTTTACAAAAAAGCTCGCAAGATGAACGGCGAGCTTTTTTATGGTCTTTTTAAATCTGCAATGAGAAAGGAATGGTTAACCCTCTGCAGTCGGCGGTGTGAAGATGACCGCGACCGAACGGGCTTTTCTGTCCGGGGTGGCTTCATGCGTTGTATATGGCTCGATCAATTTGCGGATGCTTGTGGAGAGTTCTTTTAGCTCATCCAAGGTGGCATGAAACGAGTGGACGCGAAACCCGGAACCGTCATTTTGAATATCAATGTGATCTTGTGCGCAGTATGCGGCGTACTCATTGAGCAGGCCGATGGTAAACTGTTGAAACAGTGTTAAGTAGGCTTCGCCATCGTTTTCGTTGAGCATTTTTTCAACGTTGGCCTCGAAATCGATCGCCATTGCGTAGACTTTTTCGGTGACGTTTCGTACATGGCGCTCTTCCACGACTCTTAAGACGCCATCGGAAACCATTTTGTTCAGATAGCGATAAAGTGTGGCTTGGGGG
>WQWG01000116.1 GCA_009785435.1 Clostridiales bacterium | reverse complement strand
TATACGTGATACAATAAAAACGTTGCGGTTATTTCGCAATGGTGGCAACGCTTTGAAAAATTTGAGGATACGAAATGGTAAAAAGCAAAAGTGCAATCAAACTGCATGGATTTAACAATCTGACGAAAACACTGAGTTTTAATATGTATGACATTTGCTACACGAAAACGGTTGCGGATCGGAAAGCATACATTGAGTATATTGATGAGCAATACAATTCGGAAAAGTTGGCGGAGATATTACGGGAAGTGACAAGAATCATCGGGGCGACGATTTTAAACATCGCGATTGAGGATTATGATCCTCAGGGTGCCAGCGTTACCATTCTTGTATGTGAAGAAAAGAACCCTCAAGACGTCGATGATGCGAATGGACACAGGCATCCGCCTGAAAACGCGTCGATCGCCATGCATCTTGATAAGAGCCACATCACCGTACATACGTATCCGGAATACCATCCTGATAACGGCGTCTGTACGTTCAGGGCGGATATCGATGTGTCAACGTGCGGAGAAATATCACCGTTGAACGCGCTGCCTTTTTTGATTGACAGCTTTGATGCGGACATTATGACGCTTGATTACCGTGTCCGAGGTTTTACCAGGGACATTACGGGGAGGAAGCTGTTCATAGACCATGAACTGACTTCGATACAAAATTATATACCGGAAGAAATAAAATCCAGATACCAGATGATCGATGTAAACGTGTACCAAGAGCATACGTTTCACACGAAGTGCAAGCTGAAAAATGTAGATCTTGATAATTACTTTTTCAACTTTTCGGTCGAAGACATTCCGGGTAAGGAAGTGAAAAACATAACGGCAAGGCTCCAAAAAGAGATGGACGAGATATTTTATGGCCGTAATTTTGAAAAATTTGAAGGAGAAGAATAATGCCGGGACTTATTAAAAACCATGATACATGGTATTCAGAATACTACAGTGAAGACGATGTAAAACTGTCGCTTAAGGTCGAGGTTTTGCATGCGGAGCAGACACCTTTCCAGAAGCTTGTGATGATGCGAAACGAGACGTTTGGCACGTTTATGATGCTTGATGGTTTTATACAGGTCACCCAGAAAGATGAGTTTATCTATCACGATATGATTTGTCATGTACCGATGGCGGTAAACCCCGGCATCAAAAGGGTATTGATCATAGGCGGCGGAGACGGCGGAACGGCAAGAGAAGTAGCAAGATATGCCGCCGTGGAAAAAATCGATATGATCGAGATCGATGAAGCGGTCGTCAGGGCTTGCCAAAAGTATATTCCGCAGACTTCGGAAGTGCTTTCAAAAGATTCCCGAATCAATCTGATGTTTGAAGACGGACTTGCTTTTGTCAGGAACGCCGCAGCAAAATCATATGATTTGATCATTGTAGACTCCACCGACCCTGAGGGGCCGGGAGAAAGTCTCTTTTCAGAGGCGTTTTATCGAGATTGCTATAGAGCGCTTGGCGATGATGGCATCTTGATCAATTTACATGAGAGTGCGCTTTTTGATGGAGACAAACAATACTTTAAAAATGCGCATAAGAAGATCAAAGAAGTGTTCCCGATCGCAAAAGTCTATGGGTTCAATCTGCCGACATATGGGTCAGGCTATTGGTATTTTGGATTTGCGTCCAAAAAATATCACCCCATCGATGATCACAAAGCGGCAGAGTGGGAAAAGCTAGGCATCAAAACAAAATATTATAATTCAGAGCTTCACAAAGGCTGCTTTGCGCTTCCAAATTATGTGAAAGAAATCCTGGAATCAGTATAAAAAAATGTTGATTTGAATACAACGATCAAAAAGGCGCTCTTTAAGAGCGCCTTACTATATAGAAAAAGCATGTTAGAGAGGGATGATAAGCGAAAACCGGGTAGCTAGCAATGGCCGTTAGAACTGGCAGCCAAAGCGGTGTGGGCTAAATCTGCGGTTTTCCCTGTTGGAGAAATTAAATCGGTTGTCATTGAATCTGTTGTTAAAGCTAAATTGGTTGCTGAAGCCGTGATTACAACAATGCCACCAGCAATGGCACATATCAAAACAAGGATCAAAAAAACCGACAAAATTTCTGTTTCTGTTATCAAAACCAAAATGACACATCTTATTACCTTCTTTAATCTATATTCAAACAGAATTACGTCTGTCTTCTAATAGTTTATTATGAATTTGATCAATTTGTGCGTATTGCATTGCAATAATTAGCCGTTTAGGATATATTTCATATTATGAAAAAGAAACGATAAAAAAGGAATTGGAATCATGGAAATCAGAAACCCGAAATGGCTTCAAATGATGATAGAGGGTAGCGTTTTATACGGGCTTGACCAAAACTGGTATCGCACCCCCATTAAGAGGAGGAGAGGCTGCGGGCCGGTTACGGCGGCGACGTTGCTTTTCTATATGAATAAACGTGAGAATGGCCCGTTTGGATACGACAATACCGACATTGTAAAGGCGGTCGAAATGCTGAACGATGTATGGCGCTATGTCCGGCCCGGGATTAAAGGGCTTCCCAGTATCAAGAAATTCGTGAAAGGCATTCATAAACTGTGCGAACGTTACGGCCTCCCATGGGAATGTCAATCGATCAACGTCAATAAAAACACGTTGGTTCCGGAAGCTGCAGCGTTTATTGAATCGGGGATCAACTCCGATTGTCCGGTGGCTTTTCTAAACCTGCATGCAGGTGTATCCACTGCGTTTGACGGATGGCATTGGCTCGTGCTTACCGGCATCCGAAAAGAGGGCGCACGGTATGTCGCAAGCGGCATTGACTATGGCAAACAGATTGAATTTGACCTTGCGGAATGGATCGAAAGTACGGAGGTTGGCGGCGGTTTTGTTTATCTAAATTCGTAATCGTGTTCACCAAATTGGTCGGCCACTTTCACTAAATCATAATTTGAGCAGCACCATTAAGACAGTCATGATGAGGGGTTTTTCATCTCATTGTGGCTGTCCTTTTTATTTCGACAGGAATTTCCAGAATAGTCCAAGCGTCGCAATCATACCCTTAAAAACATGCAAAAAATGGGGAGGAATTTGAATGCAAGGGAAAAGGCTAACAAGACATGCAAGACCGGCATTTGCTGATCCCACAGCGATCGGACTTTTGGGCTTGGCCATTGTGACATTGGTGGCGTCATCACAAAAATTAGGGCTGACGCATGATGTCTATCTGGTATTGCCGTGGGCGATCTTTTTGGGGGCATTTGCGCAGCTCTATGCGTCCGTCTGCGATGGCAAATTGGGCAACACCTTTGGTATGACTGCATTTGGTGCGTATGGTTTGTTTTGGTTGGGTGTTGCGATGACATGGATGGCACAAGCCGGATTGTTTGGAGAAACCTTTCGGGCAACGGCCGACATTCATCAGCTGGGTGTTGCGTTTGTTGGTTATTTGATCTTTACACTCTTTATGACGTTCGGCGCTGC
>WQWG01000115.1 GCA_009785435.1 Clostridiales bacterium | reverse complement strand
CGATTGGCAATTTCGCCGATCGAGCTATTGTGCGTAATGATCATGACTGTTTTGTTGTACTTTTGGTTGAAGTTTTTGAGAAGTTCCAGCACCTGTATGCCGGTACTGACATCTAGCGCCCCCGTCGGTTCATCGCAGAGCAACACATCCGGGTTTTTCGCCAGTCCGCGGGCAATGGCAACACGCTGCTGCTGCCCTCCCGAAAGCTGCGCAGGAAAATGATCGGCGCGATCCGTCATATCAATGCCTTGCAGGAGTTCCTCCAAAGGCAAAGGATTCGGAGACAGTTCTCTTGCAAGCTGAATGTTTTCGGATGCCGTTAAATCGGGAATCAAGTTGTAGAATTGAAAAACGAACCCCACGCTCGTGCGGCGGTAATTCGTAAGCTCTTTTTCCGTGAATGTGGAGATGTCAACATTCTTATAGATCACTTGGCCGCTTGTCGGCTTATCGATGCCGCCGATGATGTTCAGAAGCGTACTTTTCCCCGAACCGCTCGCACCCAAAATGACCACAAATTCGCCTGCGAAAATGTCACAGTTGGCTCCGCGCAGCGCATGAACCTGTTGCTCCCCCATTTGATATACTTTTGTTACGTTGGCACATGTAATGATTGTTTCCATAAGCAATGAACCATCTTTCACAATTTATCGGATTGTATCATAACTCGGCTGCAATTTTGATGCACAGATCGACAAGGTTTCTTCTGACGTCTTTTTGGTTCGTCCAATCGCGGCCATCCCATTCTTCTCCGCTCAAATCATCGCCGCCATACAAAATTTGTCCCAACACGACAGACCTGAATTGAGAGACTGCAAAATACGCAGCGGCTTCCATTTCAACCGTTACACATCCTTCCGCTCGTCTTAGCGCGATTTTATCCTCGGTTTCTCTAAAAACCGCATCGGTCGTCCACGTCTTTGCTTTGATGTACGGTACGTTTTCTTTTTTCAGTTCGCGCTCAATGACGGAAAGCGCATATTCGTTGCATAGGACTTCGCGAGACGGCTCTACGTAATGATACGAAACGCCCTCATCCCGAACGGCTGCATCAGGCAATACCAAGTGTCCGACTTGAATGTCTTCCCGCAAGACGCCAGCACCGCCGCAAACGATGAATTTCTCAAAACCCATCGCAATCAGTTCCTCCAGTTGGGCAGCCGCCCCGGCGGCTCCCATATAGCCAACCGTGATTCCCACGCGTTCCTGATCCAAATTGGTTTCGTAAATCGGCAGCTTAAACGTTTCGAAACGAACGCCCGCAATTTCTTTCAGCAAACCTTGTTCCACTCTCTGCCTTACAACCTCTCCGAAAAAAGTGATCACGCATGCTTTCGGCACATCTTTTTTCGCGATCAGTTTTGACGGCTCAATTTTGGCCAATGGATTTGAATCAAACTCCAATATAGGGAATGGATTTCTTTGAATCACTTTTGTACCTCCGCACAAGTCTCGTTGCTTGTTCTTATTGTACATCAATGATTGTATTTGTGTCTACAGCCTTTTGATCTCATTGAAGTTGTATCACATTTTTTATAGCCAACATTTCTTTTGACGAAATTTTATGGTATTATGTCCGTATGTCGTTAGAATAATAGGAAATAGTTTATTTGGATTTTTAAGGAGATGGTTTAATGAAAAAACGAATTAGCGCTATGTTGATTTGCTGTATGGGATTTATGTTTGTTCCAAATATGGCATTTGCCGCCTCAGACGAACACGCCAATCTTGTTGCGTACCGTGAATTTTTAACAACACCACAAACCGTTTATCTCGAAATATTTGACGAGGTTATTCCGTGGAATTTTGAACCGAGCGATATACGCCACGCGGAGTTGATTGATTTTAACAATGACGGCACACCGGAGCTATTTATTATGCTTGAAAACGGTTTTGCCGGAGGTGGTTTTCTCATGCCGCATATCGTCGTACGATACACTGAGCAAATCGAAGTGCTTTTTGGCAAACTTGGATGGCTAGTCATTCACGGACTGGACGGAAGCGGCAGTGTCGGGGATTTTCAACTGGCTACTACGTTAGACGGTCAAACCTATATTGTCAAGATTTCTTATGAATCCGAAATGGACAATGACGTTACATCTTATGAAATACAGTTTTTTGGCTTGGCGAACGGTGCATTTGTTTTGGCGAATGAAGCGCCTGCGATTGTTGAAGTTCGTGAGCTGAATTTTCGAATGCGCAGAGATGTCATCATCTTATTGCACGAAATTGATAGAATTCTTGACCCATCAATTCCTCCAATCATATTTGCTCAACCTGTTTCTTTCGTGAGCGTGAGTGTCAATCCTGATGACACAACGCTTGCTGTATCAATGCCTTTCCCATATCATATCAATGGGCATAATTTTTTTAGGGTGCGTGATGTCGCTTTTATGTTAAACGGCACGACAAGTCAATTTGAAGTTGATTGGGATGCTGAAAACAATGCAATTTTAATAACCACAGGCATTCCTTATACGCCTGTCGGATTGGAAATCACAGGCAGAGGAGGTGCGCGTACGCACGCGGTAATGCCCACCACTTCGACAATTTTTATTGACGGTGAGGAAGTAAACCTAACTTCGTATCATATTAGCGGCAACAACTATTTTATGTTGCGTGAGCTGGGTGCATTGCTCGGATTTGATGTCGATTGGGATGGTGAAAACCAAACGATATTGATCAATACAAATTAACACCCGTTTAAACTACATGGAAGTGGTGAAAAATTTTCACCACTTCAGTTTTTTCTTCTCTACTCTATAGGCCATACTTTTGCCTTAACTCGCGCAAGGATTCCCGCGCGTCTTTCGTCCTACCCTCAGCGATATCCTGCTCCGCCGCTTCAAGCTTCATAAATACATCCTGCAAAAGAAAATTCTTTTCAAAGATTTCCATACTCATGATGACCATATTGCCGTAACCGTTTTTTGTAATAAAAATGGGCTCACCAACACTACGGCAGAGTTCGGATATCGCACTTGTATTTTTTAAAGCATTAATTGGAATAATTTGTGGCATAGTTTCATCTCCTTTTTATGGCCTAATTATACCATGATTGTTCAATGACCGCAATCGATATTTGAACTGTTGACAATTTGTCAACAGTTTAGACTCCTAGTTGCTGACAATTTGTCAGCAACTCATTTGCGCCCTCCTCAGCAAGACGCTTTTTCAGAACAGCCCAATATGTGCTAGCATTACGCTGTGTAGGTTGACCTGTCAACACACCAATGCCGTTTGTCTCTAAGGTCGCAAATTGCGACCTTAGAAAATCCCATTCCTCTAAAAAACGCCCGGAGGGGCTTTCACAGATGCTTCGCATCTGCCGCCCTGCGCCTGCTCGTTCAGCAGGCTTGCGCCGTCTCGCTGCAAAACGCTTCACCGGAGCGTTTTGCGGACGCTCGACGCCCTTTCGGGTTCGAGCCCCTTTCATCAAAAAAGAAAAACACCCTACAATGTAAGGTGTTTTTCTTT
>WQWG01000114.1 GCA_009785435.1 Clostridiales bacterium | reverse complement strand
TGATGAATTTGGTCAAAGTGGACGGAAAAAACATCGACGATGTTCAGATAAGCGGTGAGAAAATCGCTAAATTAATCGCTTTGGTGGACAAAAAAACCATCAACCGCACCACAGCCAAAGAAATCTTTGCGGAAATATACAAAAACGGTGTCGATCCGGAAGAATATGTTGCGCAAAATAAGCTTGGCATGGTATCCGATGAGAATTTGATCATTGAGGCTGTGAAACAGGCTCTTGATGAAAACCCGAAATCGGTTGAAGAATATAAGGCAGGAAATACAAAAGTCGTCGGTTTCTTTGTCGGAATCGTCATGAGAAAGACGAGCGGCAAAGCGGATCCGGCTTTGGTCAACCAGACTTTGCAAAAACTTCTTGCGGAATAGGAGGATTGTTATGGTATCAAAAGAAAAAATGGATCGAATTAACGAACTGGCCAGAAAATCAAAAGAGACGGAGCTGACACCGGAAGAAAAAGAAGAACAACAGTCGCTTCGGAACGAATACATCGAGAATTTCCGCGACGTTTTTAGCGGACACCTTGAACGGATCAAAATTGTCGATGAGGACGGTAACATTGTCGAAAAGAAGAAAGATATGAATTAATTTTTGCGCGCTGTTATGGCGGGAAACAACAAGTTTCTCGCCTTTTTTGTTTTATATTTAAAATAAAAAGGAGCGTTTTGCCATGAAACGATACAAGAAATGGTTGGCGATTCCCGCAGCAATCGTCATTGTGGTGAGTATACTGCCGGGATTTGCAAGCCCCAATGCGGACACGATCGGAATCAACCTGATCAAAGAGAGAGCGAACATACTACAACAGACCCTTTACGGGCAGATGAGCAGGCAAGAAGCGGAGAGAAGACTTGCGCACATCCAGACGCACCCGCTGCTCAGCCAAGACATCCAAAGCATAAGAGCGTGGGAACCGGCGGAACTGGATGTCATCAGGCGTATGCATATCGACACATTTGATCAGGTCAGAAATGCGTTGAACTACCTGACCTATCAAGCGGTGATTTATTGGGATATGACCGGGTTAAATGGAAATTACACAGTGAAAGGCACGTATCATGTGGTTTTAAAAAGAGAGAATGATCACTATAGGCTTTCTATTTTTGAGCCGATCCACGAAGAAATCGTAACAACGAATCGTATGGCATTCGAAATTTTTTAATGAAAGACTGTTTAGTTTTTTGCAAATGTTGGTATAATATTCAAAGTAACATTTTTATTTGTATGGGAGCAGATCATGAAACAGGTATACCTAGACTATTCAGCAACGACTCCGGTAAAAAAAGAAGTCCTTGAAGAAATGATTCCATTTTTTTCAGAAAACTTTGGCAATCCGTCCAGTGCATATACGATCGGGTACAAATCAAGAGGCGCAGTCGACTTGGCAAGACAGAGAGTCGCTTCTCTTGTGGGCGCGAAAGAAAAAGAAATATTCTTCACTTCGTCAGGCACAGAAGCGAACAACTGGGCTATTTTTGGCGTTTGTGATGCGATGAAAGACAAAGGCAATCACATCATCACGACGAAAATAGAGCATCCGGCCGTACTGAACCACTGCGAATTTTTGGAGAAGCGTGGGTATAAGGTCACGTATCTTGACGTTCAAAAGGATGGGATTGTTGATCCAAAAGCGCTTGAAGATGCAATAACGAAAGACGTAATCCTCATCAGCATCATGTTGATCAATAACGAAATCGGAACGATACAGCCGCTGAAAGAACTGTGTCAAATTGCGAAAAAGCACAACATCCTTTTTCACACCGATGCTGTACAAGCCCTTGGAAATATCCCGTTAGACGTAAAAGAACTTGGCATTGACTTGATGTCGATTTCCGCGCATAAAATTTACGGGCCGAAAGGGGTCGGCGCGCTCTATATCAAAGACGGCGTCAAAATTTCAAACTTCATGCATGGCGGTTCACAAGAACACGCGAAAAGGGCAGGGACGGAAAACCTTACAGGCATCGTAGGGTTTGGAAAAGCCGCTGAAATTGCGAAAGAACACTTGATGGAGCATATTGACAGGCTCACTGAGCTACGAGACTATTTTATAGACCGGGTGATGTTGAAGATACCTAACGTTGCTTTGAACGGCCACAGAAGCCTCCGGCATCCGGGCAATGCGAATCTCAGGTTTGACTATATAGAGGGCGAGTCCATGCTTTTGTTTCTCGATGTGAAAGGCATCTCCGTGTCTACAGGGTCGGCGTGCGCGTCTGAAGAAACCACTCCGTCGCATGTACTTACGGCTTTACAGATACCGATTGAGCAGATACACAGTTCAGTGCGGTTTACGCTTGGCGATTTTACAACAATGGAAGATTTGGATTATACGATCGAAGAATTGGCGGTTATTGTAGAAAAACTTAGACAGATTTCACCTATTTCAAAATAAGAAAGGTTGGTAGAATAGATATGAACAATATGTATAACGAGATAGTAATGGATCACTTTATGAATCCACGCAACGTTGGCGAGATTGAAAACGCTGATGGAATCGGAATGTACGGAAGCCCTGTGTGCGGCGATATGACAAGTGTTTACATCAAAGTGGACAATGACAGGATTACGGACGCCAAATTCAAAACATTTGGCTGCGGGTCTGCGATTGCTTCTTCAAGCATCGCAACGGAACTGATGAAAGGCAAAACGATCGATGAAGTTCTCGCAATAACAACGAAGCAAATCGTTAGCGAGCTTGGCGGCTTGCCGGACGCGAAAGTACATTGTTCTGTCCTTGCAAGGCATGCGATCAAGTCCGCCATCTATGATTACGCGCAAAAAACAGGAAAAACGTATGCGGGTCTTGCCGGTTTTAATCCGGATGCCGATGAGGACGATGACGAATAATTTGGACAAACAAAAAGTAGCGCTAGGTCTGAGCGGCGGTGTTGACAGCACGGCCGCTGCGTTATTGTTGAAAGAAAAAGGCTATGAAGTGACAGGCGTTTATTTGGATGTCCTGGGCAATAACGCAAAAGGCGAACATGACGCACGGGAAATCGCGAGCGAACTTGGCATCGATTTGATGTATATCGATGCTTCGAAAAAATTCGACGACATTGTGATTTCCAACTTTTGCAGTGAATACATAAAAGGCAGAACGCCAAATCCATGCATCATTTGCAATCCGGAAATGAAGTTTAAGCATCTTTTACAAGCGGCTGATGAATGCGGCGCGTATTTTATCGCAACGGGGCATTATGCAAATGTTTTTTATAGCGAAGCAGAAGACTGCCATTTCATAAGCAAGGCAAAAAATATGAAAAAAGACCAATCCTATATGTTGTACAGGTTGGATAGACACGTTTTGTCGCGGCTTTTGTTTCCGCTCGGAAATTTTGAGACGAAAGAAGATGTCCGAAATTTTGCAGGCGCAAAAGGGATGAAAAACGCAGGGAAAAAAGACAGCCAAGAAATCTGTTTCATACCCGGAGATGTTCATTACATAAGCTATTTGGCTTCTCG
>WQWG01000113.1 GCA_009785435.1 Clostridiales bacterium | reverse complement strand
TCGTAACGCTGCTTGGAATATCAATATCGGTTAAAGCCTTGCAAGCATGAAAAGCCCTGTCGCCAATGACGGTCACACGATTTGGAATAACAACATTCGTTAAGGATTGACAATCCTCGAACGCCCCCAACAAAACTTCTTCATGCGCGTAGGCAGGAAATTCTGCTACGGGACCTTCAATGGTTTCTACCGTATCGGGGATATGAATGTTTATCAATGATTTGCACCTGGAAAATGTTCCGGGTTGAATGCTTTTTATACCGTTTGGAATATTGATGTCGATCAAGGAATCGCACCATACAAACGCGTATGCACCGATATGGGTAACACCATCGGGAATTTTCATATGCGTTAAAGCTTTACATCCACCAAAAGCCCATTCATGTATGATCGTTACACTTTGGGGGATATCGATGCGGATCAAAGAGTCGCACCATATAAAAGCCTCTTCATCGATTGAAGTCACGCTTTGAGGGATGGTTACGTTTGCCAACGAACGGCACGATCTAAAAGCACCCTTTTTTATTTCGGTTATGCCGTAAGGAATGATGATGTCCGTCAGCGCATGACACCCGGAAAATGCTTCTTCGCCAATCGTGGTTACACTTTCAGGAATATTGATGTTCTCCAGCGAAAAGCAAGCGCCAAAAGCATCATCACCAATCGTGGTTATGCCATCGGGTATGGTCACGCTTTTTAGCGTTTGACAACCGGCAAACGCTCTCGCGCCGATTACGTTTACACTTTGGGGGATCACTATACTTTCCAGCGATATGCAAGAGCTAAATGCCTTTTCACCAATTGTGGTTATGCTGTCGGGTATGGTCACGCTTTTTATGTTTTTGTTGCCGGTATACGAATTTATGCGAAACGCTTCTTTGCCAATGCACGTATATCCGTCAGGGATGCAGATGTCCCCCTCTGTTAGTTTTAATCTTTTCACCTCGTCTTGGGTTAATATTTTTTCTTGTTTTGGCATCGGTGAACCACTCCCCTTATTCACGAAATTCAAATTCTACATTGCCGAAACGAACGGTGTCCCTATACCGCAATTCCGTTTCTTCTCCGCTTTTTAATGGCTTTTCGTTCAGATACGTCTTGTTGGTAGAAAACAAATCCACCAGAAAGAAACGTCCGTCACGGATATGTATTTCTGCATGATTTCGACTAACGCTTTGGTCGTTTATCCAACAATCGTTTCCTGCATTTCTCCCGATCGTCGTTAACGCTTTTTTAACAATCGTAAAGTCGCCCATGCCTATAAATTCCCCAAAATAAGATTGAGCCTTTGGCCGGTTCAGTACACGGTTGAGGATAAGTGTACCGCCTGTTACTGCTTTGATGACACCGGGTTCACTTTCACGATCGAGATGATTAACAGGGAAGTTGAACAAATATCTCGCCGTATGATTAAACGCAGCAATCGTCATTGTCATCGCCTCACCATAATTACCACGTGGCTCAACTCCGCCCAATCGATATTCCTGCTTATTGTTGTCTATTGCGGTTACGCACCAAGAGGACTCGTCTTCCAACCGAACAACAGTACCGATTTGCGCTTCAAATGGCAAATCGCGCATGTATTTGGGGGAGGAATCTTCTGTTTTGTTTTGCTTGGACATTGTTTCAACTCCTGTGCCTTGGCTAAACGGAAAACTTTTGCTAATATAAAACAATCATCGGATTTTCGTCAATGATATAAATGCAAATACAGTTACCGTTTAATCCTCTTCTTGTTTTTTAAGCTCGGCAAATTTCGTTGCCATGGTAGGATTGTTGCGTGTCAAGCGCTTAATGGTCAAATCTTCAAGCTTATTGTTTGCTAAACGCAAATGGTTGTCAGATGACAATAATGCTTCTTTCGTTTTTTGCAAACGCACAATCGCTTTATCAATCTCGTCAACCGCAGTCTCGAACTTGGTTCTGAAAAGATTAACATTGCGCGTAAATCCTCCCTTGAAAGTCTCTAAATCTTCTTCAAAATGCGTAACATCAATGTTTTGGCTTCGCACCAAAGCAAGCTCAGACTTGTATTTAAGGGAGTTCAGGGCAGCGTTACGTAAAACGGTAATCATCGGAATAAAAAATTGTGGCCGGATAACATACATTTTGGAATGGCGATGCGATACATCGACAATACCCGAATTATAGAGTTCATTATCGGATTCAAGTAATGACACTAATACTGCAT
Organism: Clostridiales bacterium; assembly: GCA_009785435.1. Classification (GTDB taxonomy): domain Bacteria; phylum Bacillota; class Clostridia; order Peptostreptococcales; family Anaerovoracaceae; genus WQWG01. The sequence continues at coordinate 1,298 of WQWG01000113.1, read as the reverse complement.
ACTCGCAATCTTTTTCGGTACGATCTTTATCAAGCTCTTTCAGAAAATCCTCATTCTTTTTCTTGGTTGTGGTTTCATCTTCCTCATTTTTCATTTCAAACATGATTGAAATTATTTCATTGCCGTCTTCATCTTTTTCTCGATAAATATAGTCACCCTTACTACCAGTTTTTGCATTGGTATCTTTCTCAAAATATGCTGTTGGAAAGGCTGTCGCACGAATTTGGTTAAATTTTATTTCGCAATGTTGCTCCAGAGTTTCCCCAACCATTTTGGTTGAGAGTTTAGCTTTCATATCCTTGTAATAAGCAATCATTTCATCCTTTGTTTTAAGCTCTGATTTAAGCTCGTTCGCTAACGTGTCTCGCTCCTTTTCAACTTTACTTACTGCCTCAAGGACAGATAGCTGTTTTTCGGTCTCTTGTGCTTGCATTTTAGCTTTAAGTTCAACAATTTCTGCATCCTTTTTTGAAATATCATCTTGCAGACTATTTTTAATATTAGCTTCGGTAAGCTTCATTGCATCATCTTTTTTGTCGAGTTCAACTTTAAGGACATCGCGTTCCTTTTCGACCTTAGCTAGTGCTTCAGCAACAGCTAACTGCTTTTCAGTCTCAAATTTTTCAATTGCTGCTTCTAGCCTTGCGATTTCAGTATCCTTTTTAGCAGACTCATTTTGCAAAGCGTTTTTTGTGTCAGCTTTTGCAAGTTTAATAGCGTCCTCTTTGCTAGATTCCATTAGAACTTCACGCTCTTTGAGGGCTTTTTCAAATTCACTATCTCGAACTTGCTTTACAATATCTGCAAACCCTGTCTCATCAACCTTGAATACTGCATTACACTTTGGACATTTAATTTCGTTCATATATATCATCCTCTTTCACACGATAATCGCTATCTTTTGAATTATAGATTTACTTTAAGATGAACAGTATAAAGACTTCAAGATTAGATGCACCCTAAAAGTCTAAGTGTTGATATTTGTTTTTCCTTTGCTCAAACGCTGGTTTTCCACCTTCAAGAATATCGCAGATATGTTGCTGAATGCCTTGCTTATCTAGTTCACCATTCATACCTGCCGCCCCGCAAGAACCATCAACAGGCATGTCATTCTCAATTGAACCAGAACGGTACTCAAAAAAACGTTTTGATGAACCATTAGAGTTGTCAACGAGTTGATTTGCAACAATTACTTCCTCTGCATCGGCGGCAACTACAATATTTGCATTGTGAGTTACAATAATTATCTGTCGGTCGATTTTTTTCTGCTTTATGAACCCTATTAGTTGGTCATATAC
>WQWG01000112.1 GCA_009785435.1 Clostridiales bacterium | reverse complement strand
TGTTGCGATCGTGATTCCTCTCGCTTTTTCTTCCGGTGCTTTGTCTATCTGGTCGAACGCTACTTGTTGACCCAGTCCGTATCTCTGGTGCAGCGTTTTTGTGATCGCCGCCGTCAATGTCGTTTTTCCATGGTCTACGTGGCCGATTGTTCCTATATTGACGTGCGGTTTCGTTCTTTCAAACTTTTGTTTTGCCATTTTTTTCCTCCAAATCAAACTCTTTTAATTCATACATAAAAAATTGGAGCTGACGAGCAGGCTCGAACTGCCGAACCTCTTCCTTACCAAGGAAGTGCTCTACCTACTGAGCTACGTCAGCGCAACTAAAGGTATTCTACAACACAGAGACTGTGATGTCAATAGGGGCTGTTGCACCCATTTTGCTGTGTTTTTTTGCAACAACCCCATGATTTTTTGTTTTTTCATCCGTCAATGCGATGCATACTGTTGCAACGCTTCTTCTGTGACCGCTTGTTTCTCCAAGATGGCCTGTTTCAGCATCATGTCTTTTACTTTCATCAAACGGGTTTGGTTGCCCCGCTCGTTTTCATCCAGTTTCATGCGGATGTATTTTATAGTCTCTTGTAGCTGGGGAATCATCACGTATTCCAGCGCGTTTACACGCCTCCTCGTCTTCTCGATTTCTTCAGCAAGGAGCGCTACTTTCTTCTCCATCGCCGCAAGTTCAAGCATGACGGGAAAGACTTCGGACAAATTCTTGATCGATCCGTCCAGTTCACCCGATGTATTGGCAAAGCCATACGGGTAAATGTCCGAGCTGTCTGCATTTTTATAGCGGAAATCCAACACCGGCACTTCAACGGACATGACGTTCGCATAACTCACTTTTACTTCAACGCTCTGCTTCGGGTACATCAAGGCTTCTTCCAAAACCTCTTTTGACATCACTGCGTTGGCGATGGTGAATCCGGCGTAAACATTGATGATCTGCTCCTCCACCTTATCCCGCAAAACCTTGTTTTCACGAGCGATGTCGATGAATCTCTTCATGAGTTCATCTCGCTTGTCTTTCATCAGTTTATGTCCCCGAACCGCTGTTTTAAGCCGTTTTTTCAGCGAGGTCAGGATCATCCTGGTCGGGTTTACATTTAACCTTGCCATAAAGCCATTCCTCCCTGATTACTTCGGTTTCGGATAATATTTTTCAATATTTTCGTCCTTAATACGTTTCAGCTCCGATTTGGGAAGCATGCTTAGGATGTCCCAGCCAATGTCCAGCGTTTCCATGATGTCGCGATCGGCACCATAGCCCTGAGATACATATCTTCTTTCAAACTCATCCGCAAATTTCGCGTAGATCAAATCCATCTCTGTGAGGGCTGCTTCGCCTAAAACCGCCATCAATTCTTTACAGTCCTTACCTCTGGAATAAGCCGCGAACAATTGGTTCATCGTATCCGCATGGTCTTCTCTGGTTTTGCCTTTTCCAACGCCTTTGTCTTTCAAACGCGACAGAGACGGCAATACATCGATCGGAGGCACGACCCCTTTTCGATAAAGTTCACGGGAAAGGATGATCTGCCCCTCCGTAATATATCCGGTCAAGTCAGGAATCGGGTGCGTCTTATCGTCTTCAGGCATACTCAAAATAGGCACCATCGTGATCGACCCGCCAATCCGTCTTTTTCTTCCTGCTCTTTCATACATGGTCGCAAGATCCGTATACATGTAGCCGGGATATCCTCTTCTGCCCGGAACTTCTTTTCGGGCGGACGATATCTCACGCAAAGCTTCCGCATAGTTTGTAATGTCTGTCAGGATAACGAGTACATGCAAATCCTTTTCGAACGCCAAATACTCCGCTGCAGTCAGCGCCATACGCGGCGTAGAAATACGCTCTACCGCCGGGTCATTGGCCAGGTTCATGAAGAGAACCGCTCTGTCGATCGCGCCTGTATTTTTAAAGTCTGATACAAAAAAGTCCGCTTCTTCGTACGTAATGCCGATCGCCGCAAATACAACCGCAAAGTTTGATTCATCGTTGCGAACCTTTGCCTGACGGGCAATCTGGGCAGCAAGCTGTGCGTGCGGCAGGCCGGAACCCGAGAATATCGGAAGTTTCTGACCCCTTACCAATGTATTCAGTCCGTCGATCGCCGATACGCCCGTCTGGATAAACTCATTCGGATAGTCACGAGCAGCCGGATTCATCGGCAAACCGTTTATGTCTAATCTTTTTTCAGGAATGATTTCCGGACCACCGTCATACGGCCTGCCCATACCATCAAATACACGGCCAAGCATATCCATGGATACGGATAATTCAAGGCCTCTTCCGAGAAAGCGTACTTTTGATTCTTTGAGGTTGATGCCTGTTGAACTGGTGAACAACTGAACCAAAGCGTTTGAGCCGTTGATTTCAAGAACTTTGCACTGTCTGACCTCACCGTTCTGAAGCTCGATTTCACCCAGTTCATCGTACGTAACGCCTTCGACGTCTTTTACAAGCATGAGAGGGCCCGTAACCTCTGATATCGTTCTATATTCTTTAATCATCTTGCTCCGCCCCCTTTTCGATGAGTGTTTGAATGCTTGACTTCAGTTCAGCAAGAATCCGCTCGTATTCCGCAGGGCATTTCGCTTCTTCAACATACTTGAAGCGGCCAATTGCTTCTCTGACGCTTAAATTAATCAAATCCATGAAGTACGCGCCTTTGGACAGCGCCTCCATCGATTGTTTGAAAAATTCTAAAATCAGGGTCAACAGCTGATCTTGTTTCGGCATCGATGCATAGGTATCGATCTCATGAAACGCATTCTGATGCAGGTAGTCTTCTCTTATGGAACGACACGCTTCCAGTTTGATTCTGTCCGCAGGTGAAAGGGCATCTACCCCTACCAATTGTACGATTTCATTGAGCTCCGACTCTTCTTGCAAAAGAATCATCGTCTCTTTGCGCAGCGTTGGAAATTCTTTGTCTACATGTTCTTCAAACCATGGCGTTAAGCTGTCTATGTAAAGGGAATAGCTGCTCAGCCAGTTGATCGCCGGAAAATGTCTCTTGTATGCCAAAGCGGCATCCAAACTCCAAAACACTTTTACAATACGCAATGTTGCCTGAGAAACCGGTTCGGAAATATCGCCCCCTGCCGGAGATACTGCTCCGATCGCGGACAACGTTCCCTCTCTGCCGTCTTTTCCGAGGCTGATACATCTGCCGGCTCTTTCATAAAATTGCGCCAGCCTTGAACTCAGATACGCGGGGAATCCCTCTTCACCGGGCATTTCCTCAAGTCGTCCTGACATTTCCCTGAGCGCTTCCGCCCAACGAGATGTGGAGTCCGCCATCAGTGCCACGGAATATCCCATATCCCTGAAATATTCTGCAATGGTAATGCCCGTGTAGATCGATGCTTCACGCGCCGCTACAGGCATGTCTGATGTATTTGCGATCAAAACAGTTCTTTTCATCAAAGACTGCCCCGTTTTGGGGTCGATCAGTTCCGGAAATTCCATCAGTACGTCGGTCATCTCATTTCCGCGTTCACCGCAACCGATG
>WQWG01000111.1 GCA_009785435.1 Clostridiales bacterium | reverse complement strand
CGCAAAGTGTATGGCCGAAAGATGTCCCGTCATAACCCTGTTCATTTCTTCGGGATATGGTGAATATGGATCATATGTCCGAAGCCCCGCCTCGACATGTCCGATTCTTTTCTGATGGTAAAAAGCCGCAAGCGCTGCGGCAAATGTTGTTGTCGTATCTCCGTGAACGAGTATGATGTCGGGGTTTTCTTTTTGAATGACTTCCTCAAGTTTTAGCAAAACGTTCGTCGTGATTTGGCTGATTGTTTGGTTTGCTTTCATGATATCAAGATCGTAGTCCGGTTTTAATTCAAACAGATCCAGCACTTGATCAAGCATTTGCCTATGCTGAGCCGTAACGCACAGCACCGAATCGATCGCTTCGTCTTGATTTAATTTTTTAACGAGCGGTGCCATCTTGATCGCTTCCGGTCTTGTTCCGAATATAGTTAATACTTTCATTTCCGCCCTCCTGAGGCTTGTTCTTTTTTCGCGTAGCATTGTTGCTTCTCACTCATTCGTCAGTTACGTACATCTGTGTACGCGCCTGCCTCATTCATTTTGAGCGCCTCGCTCTGCGAAAAAAGTCCTGCGCCTGATCAATCTTTCAAATCACGTTTTTTCTTTTCTTCTTGTGCGATATTGACCGCCTTTAAGTTGAGTTTCATGCTTCCTGCGTCCGTCAGGAAAATGTATATCAGCATGCCTGCAATGGCAAGCAATGCAATTGATTCCATAAACAAATCTCTAGTGAGCAAAACGGCCGCAACGCCCATCGTAGCGCTTATTCCGTAAAGCATCAACACTGCGCGTCTTTGGCCAAAACCAACCGCCATGATCCGGTGATGCAAGTGGCCTTTGTCGGCTTCCATGATCGGCCTTTTGTTGATGAGTCTTCTGAAAATGGCAAACGCGGTATCGAAAACAGGAACGCCCAAAACGAGCATCGGAGCGATCGACGCGACCACCGTGGCGCTTTTTGTGGCACCCTCGATTGAAAGCACAGCAAGCATAAAGCCTAAAAACAGCGAGCCGCTGTCGCCCATGAAAATTTTTGCCGGATTAAAGTTATATGGCAGAAATCCAAGCGCACCGCCCGCAAGCGCCAGCATAGAGAGCGTCGCCACCGATGGGCCCTCAAGCGTCCAAGAAATGTAGCCCGCATATGCGATCGAAAATGACGCGATCATTGTAACACCTGCAGCAAGGCCATCAAGGCCATCGATGAGGTTGATCGTATTTGTGATGCCCACGATCCAGATGATCGTGATCAAGAAAGCCACGACGCCCGGAAAGAATGTATATCCGAGGTCTATCGCAAAAAAGTTCGAAATGAAATCGATTCTGATCCCAAAAGCAAAAACAACGCACGCGATCGCGATTTGTCCCAGAAACTTTACCTTTGCCGGCAAGCCTTTCAAGTCGTCAATCAAGCCCAGAATGTATATCAATGCGCCACCGACGAGAACGCCGACCATTTGCGGATCTTGCGGAACAAGAAAAATCGCAATCGATGACATCGTGCCGATGAATATGGCAATCCCGCCGAATCGCGGCATCGGTTTGGTGTGCATTCTGCGATTGTCTTTTGGTATATCAACTGCGCCGATCTTAGGCGCTATAAAGATGGCAACCGGCGTAAAAATCAACGTCAGTATCAACGCCGCCAAAAATACCATCAAGTAATCCATAGATGCCTCCAGATTATATGGGGAGCTAGTCCCCTAACATTACGATTTTCAATCCTGCTTCTCCCAATATATCGACTGATAATTGGTCAGGATATCCCTCTCTCACTACGATTCGTCTGATTTGCGCGTTTATGATCATCTTTGCGCAAATGACGCAAGGTTGATGTGTTATGTAAATCGTAGCTTTTTCTATGCTTTGTCCAAGCGTTGCCGCCTGAATGATCGCGTTTTGTTCTGCATGCAAAGCCATGCACAATTCGTGTCGTTCTCCTGAGGGCACATTCATCTTTTGCCTGATACAACCGTCTCGCTCGCTACAATGTTTGATTCCTTTCGGCGCTCCGTTGTATCCCGTAGCAACGATATGCTTGTCCTTTACAATAATGGCTCCGACATGCCGTCTTAAACAGGTAGATCTCTGTGCAGTCAAAGCAGCCATTTCCATGAAGTATTCGTCCCATCCAGGCCTCGTGTCCATGTGTTCCTCCAAAATTCTACAAGAATTAACAATGTTCAATTATACCATAGAATCGAATAGGATTCAAATGGCAACTCGCTTTTCATTTTTGCCATTATGGTAAAATTATATATCCGTTTTTGCAGATAACTTTTGCATCAATTCTTTTACGCCTTTGATATGTTTGATTGATACATCAATCGTGTCGCCATTATGTAATTGGAGTTTCAATAGCGAAGTATCGATTGAGGCTACCTTTTCGATATTGACAACAATGGATCTGTGGCATTTAAAGAAAAAGCCATTTAACTCCTTTTGTATCTGTGACAATTCTCCGCGAAATCGATAACGGCCTGTTTCCGTGTAAACGAAGATTTTGTGCGGTGCAGCAGCTGCTTCAAAGTAAAGGATTTTTGAACAATCCAGCACTATGGTTTCATCTTTTGTGGGTTTGAGTATAAAATAATTTTGAAGCGGCGTAGGTTTTGCTGTATATTTGTCGTGCGCGTTGCGGAGGCATTCACAGATGCGCCCATTAAGGTCAAAATCGCCTTTTACGATATAATCCATCGCTTCAACTTTATATTTAAACGTAAGCATAAGCGATTCCGCATCTGCCGTAATGAATACGATAAATCCACGCGGGTCATACGTCCTTATCGCTTCGGCAAGTTTTATCCCATCCATTTCACAGCTTAAGTCTACATCTAAAAAATACAATCCGGCAACTTTGTTATCGCGCAAATAATCTAATACTTCACCGGGAAACGCAGTTGAGCACATGATTTTCATAGGTAAATTTTCTATGAGGACGTAATTGCGGATGCATTTTGTGATTTGCTCAAGATGTTCGGGGTTGTCTTCGCATATAAATATACTTAACATATGAACTCCTTTCCGAAACAGGATTACAAAAAAACACTTAACTCCTGTACAAAAAATGTATCTTCTATGTGCGTGTTTAAAGATAACCTTTCGTTCGCTTCAATCATCTGAGATACTGAATACAATCCAAGGCCGCGTGCGCCCTGTTTTGTCGTGAAACCGTTTTCAAATATCTTCGATAATGACGGCACTTCCGTATATGTGTTTGTAAATACGAAAATGATGCGCTCCTCTTTTTTCAACGCCAAGAACCTTAAAACCGCCTTTTCAGCATCTTCGCTCGCTTCAATCGCATTATCGATCAGCACTCCTGCTATGCGACAAATGTCAATTAACATATGCGCATCAACCTCGTCAATCACATCAGGGATTTCAATCGATACATCGATATTCTTTTGTTGGGCGTACAATATTTTAAACGATAGTATGCTTTTTAATTCAGGAATATTTAAGTTTTTCAAAACATCCAGCCGCGAATCAGCGATGGACGTGTTTTTCTGAAATGCAGATATGTACT
>WQWG01000110.1 GCA_009785435.1 Clostridiales bacterium | reverse complement strand
ACAGGAAGAAGCACGGGGCCACATCTTCATTTCGAAGTACACGTCAATGGTGTCCCTCGAAACCCGTTAAACTTTATTTGATTGTTTTTTATTGCAGCTCGGGATATTATGTAATATAATATCTCGAGCTATTTTATATTTTATTTGACTTTATGTTGAGGAGTGATGTGTAAAATGATGACCATTTTATCAATGTTGCCGATAATCAGTTTGTTCGTCTGTTTGGTTGTCGTTAAATTGTCCGTCGCCAAGTCGGGCGCTGTTTCGCTGGCTACGGCGCTTGTAATTGCGCTCGTGTTTTTCGGAATGCCTGTGGCAGGGCTTGAAATCGCCGTAGGCAAAGCATTGTGGCTTGCGTTGTTTGTTTCGCTGATTGTGTGGGGGGCGTTGTTCCTGTACCATTTGGTCAGCGATTTTAAGGCGATTGACGTAATCAATAAGAACATAACCATTTTTGTACGAGATGAGTTCACACAATTCTTGTTGCTGGCATGGTTGTTTACGGGACTTTTGCAGGGCATGGCCGGATTTGGCGTCCCTGCGGTAATTGTTGCGCCCATTTTAATCGCACTTGGATTTAACCCGGTTAAGTCGCTTGCTGCTGCGCTTTTGGGACATTCTTGGGCGGTAACGTTCGGCTCTATGGGGGCAGCCTTCTTCGTGATACAATCGCTTACGGGCATCCCGATGCACGATTTGGCGATACCGATGTGGATATTCAACGCGACGGTGATCGTATTGACCGGGCTTGGCGTTTGCTGGATTTATGACGGTTTTCGGGGCATTCGCAAAGGGCTTGTGTATGTGCTTCCGGTTTCCATCGTCATGCTGGCGGTGCAGTTTGTTGTGATTTTCTTCGGCATGTTTGCCCTGGCAAGCTTGGCGACGGCTTTGTCCGGATTGATCGTCATGTTTGCGATGTACAAGGTCAAGGCGCGCTCGAAAAAGCAAGAAAAGAGCAAGCTTTACGCAGGGGAGCTAACCCTGCTGCAGTCATCTTTGCCTTATGCCGCCATTATTGTACTTGCAATCATGTTCGCATTTTTGCCTGCCGCTTTACGAGACAGCGTTTCGTTTTCGTTCAGCTTTGGTGGGTTTGAAACGGCCACGGGACATGTTGTTGAGGCGGTTTCGGCTTATATGCCCCTTTTCCTGTTCAGACATCCCGCTGTTTTGCTAATTGTTGCTTCTTTGGTGGCGATTATTGTCTTTAAAATATCAGGTGTTTGGGATACGAAAGTGTTCATCGGCTCGGCGAAAAAAACGGTTCAGAAAGGCATTCCTGCAACCATTGCACTGTTGGCGCTTGGCAATATGTCTTTAATCATGATGGATTCGGGCATGACGCACAGGCTGGCCTATGACGTTGCCGGTTTGACAGGGAGCATATATCCGCTTTTCGCGCCTGCGTTTGGCGTGTTGGGCAGTTTTTTGACAGGAAACAACACCAACTCCAACGTATTGTTCGGGCTTTTCCAATATGCCATCGCTGAGCGGCTTGGCGTCAGCACGGCGATGATGGCGGCAGCGCAATCGATCGGCGGCGGCTTGGGTGTCAGCATCGGGCCGACGATTGTCCTGATGGGCGCACTGGCTTCCGGCCAAGGAGGGCAGGAAGCGCAGATATTCAGAAAGTTAATCCCGATTGTTTTGGTGATTGCGCTTCTGATGGGTGTTGTGAATATGATTGTTTTGAATGTATTGTAAAAAACGACTTATATGTTTCGCAGATCATACACATCAACCAGCTTCGCCTGAACGACAAGGCGCATATCCCGATTGTTTGGTGTGCAAGTGGACAAGGTGATGATTCTTTCCGTACCGGGCAGAACACCCATATCAACGATCGTCCTTGAGGCCATCTCCTGCAAATAGTCCGCAAACGCTTCTTCTGTTGCAAACTGGAGCGTATATGTATCGCTGGTGGCGAGTGTTTCGTAGATTGCAAAAATCTCGTAAATAAGCACTTCGCCACTTCTTATGATGTGGATGTACCGGCGTTCATCGGCATACGCCTGTTCTTTAAATCGCTTAAGGCTTCCGAACATCATATCATTTCTCGTATCATGCCCGTATATGATGGTATGCATATCCTCAAAGTCCGCGTTGTTTCGATGATCCATAAAAATGCTGCCGAGAACATTATGCCTGCGGTCAAACGTATGGGTCAGGTAAAAATGATTGTCTCTTCCCTGCAATACCGGATAGGAAACGGGTGCGCCGGGGATATAGATCCATGCGATGATGTCGCGATTGATCGCAGCAAGCGCGTCAATATCAACTGATATGGTTGAAAAACCGGGCTCTTCCTGCTCGGTTTCGTTGTGATCCGGAAGCGGATTTTCCGTGATCATCGCGTCCCTGATGCGCTGAAGCTCTCTGTTTGCGACATGCTCTTGATAGAGCGTTGTGATCAACCCGTATGCGCTTACACAGAACATACCGATCGCTATGATTAAAATGATGATTCTAATTTTCTTTGACATTTGTTACCTCGTTCTTATTTGTTGGCGGAAATTCTTCTTGCCATCTGATCTTCGTTGTGTGCAAACCGGAGTGCCGTTTCGGCACTGATGATCGCTTTCTTGTAAAGATCAAATATGGATGAATCCATACTGATCATGCCCTCGGAAGAAGATGACTGTATGACGGCGTCTATCTGGTGTTCTTTTGAATCCCTGATCAAACTTCTGATGGCGCTGTTTAAATGCATGATTTCAAACGCAGGATATAGCTTACCGTCCTCTGCCGGAATCAGCTGCTGCGAAATGACGCTTTGCAGAACCATCGACAATTGTATTCTGACCTGATGCTGCTGGCTCGGAGGGAATACGTCAATAATACGATCGATCGTATTCACCGCGCCTACGGTATGCAGCGTCGAGATGACAAGATGCCCCGTTTCGGCAGCGGTCATGGCCGTTCGGATCGTCTCAAGGTCTCTCATCTCGCCAAGGAGGATCACATCCGGTGCTTGGCGCAAACAGGAGCGTAGGGCAGTCAGGGCGCTTTCCGTATCGATATTGACCTCTCTCTGGCTTACAACGCTCTTTTTATTTTTGTGAATAAACTCGATCGGATCCTCGATCGTGATGATATGAGCGTTTCTTTTGTCGTTTATCGTGTCGGTAATATAGGCCAACGTGGTTGATTTACCGCTTCCGGCAGGCCCCGTAACAAGGACAAGGCCTCGTGTTTTTTCGGCGACAGCCGGAACGCCATCCGGAATGCCGAGCGACTTGAAGTCAGGCAGGTCAAACCGGACAATGCGTATAACAGCGGCCATTGAACCGCGCTGTTTGTATGTGCTTACCCTGAATCTGGATAAATTTTTGACCGAAAGGGAAAAGTCATCATCGCCTTTTTCCAGATAATGTTCCATCGATCGTGATGCGAGTTCATAAAGCTCTTTGACGAATTGGTTGGATTTTTCAGGCATGATGACCTCTTCGTCGATGGGTATGATGTTCCCGTCTATCTTCACGGAAAGTTTCAGCCCCGATACAATAAAAATATCGGAAGCTTTGTTT
>WQWG01000109.1 GCA_009785435.1 Clostridiales bacterium | reverse complement strand
CCGGCCTCGCCCGCCGCCGCTTTGGAAATATACGTTTTTCCTGTACCCGGAGGGCCTACAAGCAAAATCCCTTTCGGAATCCTTGCACCCAGGGCAGTATATTTTTTCGGGTGCTTGAGAAAATCAACCACCTCCGCCAATTCTTCCTTTTCTTCATCAAGCCCGGCCAAATCCGCAAAGGTTACTTTCTTCTGATTGTCTTCTTTGTTATGTAGCCTCGCTCGGCTTTTTCCAAAAGACATCACTTTTCCGCCGCCTGCGCCGCCCTGGTTGATCACAAAGAACCAGAAAAGGACAAAGGCCACAATCAAAATAACGGTTGGCAACATCGTCAGATACCACGGATTGCTCGCAGGCCTGTTGCTGTTGTATGTGAGCGTACCCGCTTCCACTTGCGGCATGATGTATCTTTCACTGATATACGCATAAGATGTACCGGTTGGAATATATGAAATAATCCTGGCATTTGAGAGAAGCGTAGCGGTCAATGTCCTGTCCGTTACGTTAAGCTCTCTGATTTCCTGATGCCTGAGATGTGTGACAACCTGTGAGAAGTCAACGACCCTAACCTCATCTCTGGGCATGTTTTGATAGATCCAAGCGACCGCTAAAACCAGCGCGAAAATCGCAACATATACCCCTATATTTTTAGCAAATTTGTTCAACTTTTTCTTTTTCCCTTCTTTACAATTGCAGTTTAATATTGTATCACAATTTTCTTTCAACTTCAAGTACAAGCACTTGTTTTGTATCGCTTGTTATCTTATATTTTTCGTTGATTTCATTATGTTTATGATACAATGGGTCAAATACCCACAAAATTTCTTTTCCAATCGTGGCAAGCTTATAATGATCTCTGTTTTCTTTTGGAATCTTTCGATCGATAAAATAGTCCTGAATTTTTTTCTTTCCCGACTTCATGCCTTGAGGGGTGAAGTAATCTCCTTGCTCCCTGCTCCGAACTGCAATAAGTTCCGCTACATTTTCCGATACTTCTTTCAGGCGCTCGTAATCAAATGCCGCCGTATGGCGTTGTTTTGATGTTTGCAAGCTGTCATATTCATCTATGCCCAATATTGTGACATTCCAATTCAGCTCAAACGAGCCTCCCAGCTGCGTTTTAAGATCTCCATCCATGTTTAAAGATGCAATCGCGTTTCCATAGGATATGGACATTTGATAATTGCCCGGCAAATCCACTTTTGCCGATGCGTTTTCGGAAAGGATCATCCGTTCAATCATGTTTAAATGGGACGCCGAGACATCTTGTGTAAGCCCGATTTCCTGAAACGCAGCAAGCACGGTTCTTCTTCTGATCGGTATGTTTAGCTTCTGAAGTCCTGCACGATCCAAAACGACCATCTTTTCGGCGTTTATACAAAGTTCAAGGCCGCCTGCCTGTTTTTTTAAAGATTGATATGCAACCTGCGCCTGTTCCCATAAATATGTGTTGTCTTCCCTTGCGCTCTGCGCCAATCGATCGAGTGCATCGATGATGTGTTCATTGAAATGTTCAGCCATATATGGAATCAATTCAAGCCTTATTTTGTTTCTTGTATACATCGGCTGTTGATTGGTATGATCAATACGAGGGTTCATCTTTTTTTCAATGCAATATCGCTCAATATCCGCTCGCTCCAGATCGAGAAGCGGCCTGATCACCGAGGTTCCATAGTCACCGTTGCGCTTGTATTCGATTCCGGACAGCCCGTTTATGCCCGTCCCTCTCATGATTCTCATGAGCAACGTTTCAGCCTGATCGTTTTTGTTCTGTGCGACAGCTATTTTTATTTTTCCGGCAGGGGTTCCGCCATCAATCAATTCTTTTGCTGCGCCATAAAAGGCTTCATATCGAATATTTCTACCCGCTTCCTCCTCTGTTGCACCTTGTTCCTTTGCGATTTTCGCGCAGTCCTTGACACTGGTTGTACATAGTATTCCCATGTTTTTGCAAATGGATTCAACGTATTCCTGATCTTTTTCCGCATCGCCCGGCCTCAACATGTGATTTATATGCACAGCGCTTATGCTCAGTTCAAATTCATCTTTCAGCTCTATCAAAACAGAAAAAAGGCACACAGAATCCGGGCCTCCTGAAAGCCCGACGATTACATGATCGCCTTTTTCTAACAAATTGTTTTTTAGAATTGTGTCTTTGACAAGCTTTTTAATCATTATCCGTATTTTAACAATGGTAAGCATCTTTTGTCAATGGAAGTGGTAAAAAAATCTCTTGACAAGCAGATCATGCTTGGTTTATAGTGTTTTCCAAGGTAGGGATAAAACGTATGAGAAATTTTAATCACATTCAAATCGCCCAAACAGATATGGGCATGCGCAACATGATGATGCGTGGCATGATGATGCCATACGCGTCTACTTTGCGTTTCTGTCGAATGTGATCGTTTAACAAAAACATAGCAATGTAAGACGCGGAGTAACGAAAGTTGTTCGGCGTCTTTTTTATTTTTTCAGGAGGTCAAAGAAATGCCAATTAAAATACCCAATGAACTGCCTGCCAGATCACAATTAGAGGCAGAAAACATATTTGTGATGACGGAGCTTCGTGCGACAACTCAAGATATTCGGCCACTCAAAATTGCAATTTTGAATCTGATGCCGACCAAGATGACAACCGAGACACAGCTTTTGCGTCTACTAAGCAATACGCCTTTGCAAATCGATGTGGAACTGATTCGCCTCGATACGCATGCATCGAAAAACACATCGAAAGAGCATTTGCTCACGTTCTATCAGTCGTTTTCGGATGTGAAAGACCAGCGATTTGATGGACTGATCATCACCGGTGCGCCTGTTGAGCACTTGGATTTTGAAGAGGTTGACTACTGGGATGAACTCTGTGAGATCATGGACTGGTCGAAAACCAATGTGACTTCTACACTGCACATCTGCTGGGGTGCGCAGGCGGCGATGTATCATCACCATGGGATTGGAAAAGTTTCTTTGGCGCAGAAGATTTCCGGCGTATTCGCTCATGAAGTGGTATCGAATCATACCATGCTCCTCTGGGGTTTTGACAGCACCTTTTTCGCCCCCCATTCTCGCTGGGCGTCTGTCGATGAGGCGGCACTCAGGGAATGTGCAGCGCTGGATGTGTTGGCCACTTCTTCCGAAGTCGGTACCCACATCGCTCAGTCAAAGCAAGGCCGGAATCTGTTTGTATTTGGCCACATGGAGTATGACGCTGACACATTGGCGGACGAATACCATCGTGATCGGGCGAAAGACCCGGATACTCAGATGCCCGAACACTATTTCCCGGACGACAATCTGAGAAATCCGCCGGCCGTCACATGGCGCGCCCATGCAAATCTCTTGTTTTCCAATTGGATCAATTTTGTATACCAAGAAACACCCTATGACATTGCATAGGAGAATAAACAAACTAGGAGGAACAAATCATGTTAAAAAGAACTTGGCGTTTTGAAACGCAACAAATCCACGTAGGTCAGGAAACCCCTGATTCGGCAACCGATGCCCGTGCTGTCCCCATCTATCAAACCACTTCATATGT
>WQWG01000108.1 GCA_009785435.1 Clostridiales bacterium | reverse complement strand
TGACACTGAAACCAAAATTACGATCAAAGACGATCAAATCGACGACTCAGGCGTAGGCCTTATCATCAACCCTTATGACGAATTGGCGCTTGAAGAAGCGCTCCGGTTGAAAGAAAAGTGTGGGGAGGGTGAGGTCATCCTCGTGAGCATGGGTGGCGAGAGCGTACAAAAATCGTTGCGTACAGGGCTGGCCATGGGCGCTGACCGTGCGGTATTGGTGGACACTTCTGCGCATCATGGCGCTGATGAATGGGTGGCTGCGGCAATCATGGCAAAAGCGATCTCAGGCATCCCGTACGACATCATATTGGCAGGCCGTGTCGCGGTCGATGACGGTTCGGGTCAAGTGGCGATCCGGCTTGCAGAAATCTTAGGAATCCCATCTGTGAACAGCATTTTAAAACTGGACATCACAGACGGAAAAGCAGCTGTGACGCGGGAGATCGACGGAGGTGTAGAAAAAATTGAGGTGGACTTGCCCGTCGTGTTGACGGCACAGAAAGGCTTAAATCAACCGCGCTTGCCTTCGATGGCCGGCATCATGAAAGCAAAGCAAAAAGAACTTACCATCGTTACGCTTGCGGATATTGGACTTTCTTCGGACGACCTTGCGTCAAAAATGAAGATTGTGCAATTCAGTTTGCCGAAACCGCGCTTGGCAAGAAAGAATATTTCCGGCGAGGCAGCCGAACAGGCAAAGGAACTGGCCAGACTGTTGCGTGAAGAAGCAAAGGTGATATAGGAGGCGATATGACAAAAGGAATATGGGTGATCATAGAGCAAACGAAACAAGCGATTCGCAAAGCTTCGTTGGAACTTTTGAGCAAAGGCAGGCTGATCGCAGACGAAACAGGAGAGCTGCTTGTGGCGGTTATTCCCGGAAAAGGCGTTTTTGAACTTGCGAAAACGGCTGTGGCGTACGGCGCTGACAAGGTCATCTTAATTGAAGATGACAGGCTTGAAAATTATACGACCGGAGCGTATACTTCGGTTTTGAACAAATTGGTTCGGGAGGAAGAACCGCAAATGATCTTGATGGGCAACACGGCAATCGGGAAAGATCTCATGCCCAGACTGGCTCAACGTCTGGGTGTAGGCATGGCTTCGGATTGTATCGGCATCGAAATGGATTCGGAGACCTTCGTGCATTTTGTTCGTCCGATTTATGGCGGCAAAGCGTTTGCAAAAGTTGCTTTGACGGAGCATCCGATGATGGCGACGGTGCGGCCGAATACGTTTAAAGTAGGGGCGCCGGATGAAACGCGCAAAGCAGAAATCGTAAACAAAACAGCAGACATCGATTCGGTGGATCTGAGAGCCATCGTGAAAGAAATTGCACATGTGGCAGGGGCGCGTCCGGAATTGGCAGAGGCGGACATCATCATCTCCGGTGGACGAGGTATGAGAGGCGCGGAAAACTATAAAATGTTGGAAGAATGTGCCGATGTCATCGGCGCTGCCGTAGGCGCTTCACGCGCGGCAGTCGATGCGGGCTGGATGGAAGAGGAATTTCAGGTCGGGCAGACCGGCAAGACCGTATCGCCGACGCTTTACATCGCGTGCGGCATTTCAGGTTCGATACAGCATCTGGCGGGCATGAGTTCCTCCAAGGTGATTGTCGCAATCAACAAAGACCCGGATGCGGATATCTTTACAGTGGCGGACTACGGCATCGTTGGCGATCTGTTTGAGATTGTGCCGATGTTGACAGAAGAATTTAAAAAAATGATGGCGTGAGAACAACAAAAGCGAGTACCTTGTCGAACGATACACGGTACTCGCTTGTTTTTCAGGCCTTTCAGGCCATACTTCTGATTTGTTGCTATGCTTTTACGCTATAATGGAACGTCGGATGGTCGATTTTCAAATCAACTTTTCCGAGACGTCTCAGATGCTCAAGGTGTGCGAAAACCTCCGAAGAAGCGAACCATTTTTGTTGGTTGGGGAAATCGCGGAAATGCCCTCCGCCGTAATCCCACTCCACTTCGTTAGACACTTCATAGACTGTCGATTTTCCGGATGATAAGATCTCCAGGCAGTGGGCAAGTCTTCTGTCGTGATGCGCCAAAAGCTCGTCAATTCGCTCATTTACGTCAGGGACAAGGGCTCTGTGGCCGCACAGTACAGTTTTGACATTCATATCCTTTATTTTTTTCAGGTTTTTAAGGAATATGCCCAGATAATCAGCTTTAAAATCCCATAAATTGATGTTCGGGCTGATTTTATTCAAAATATGATCGCCGCAGATGAACACGCCGGATTCTTTGTCGAAGAGTCCTTTTTGCCCCGGCGTATGGCCTTTCAGGTCAACCGCTTCAAAGTTGTAGCCGCCGTAGGGAAACTTCATTCCGTTCGTGACGAAGATAAAATCAGTGGTAGACAAGACGCCGCCGGTATAAGCGGGATGCTCCGTGTAAGGAAGGTATTCGCCCTTGGGAAACCCCATCAGCGATTGTTTTTGCATATACTCTTCCCAGTATACGTCCTCGGGGTTGCTGTTCACATGCAGGGAATCCAGTTCACCGATGTAAACATCGCCGCACTCATGCTTTAAGACCTCAATGAGTCCCGTATGATCGGCGTGAAGATGAGTTAAGAAAATATCGGTATCCGCAAGGGATATTCCCAACTCAGCAAATGCCGAGGTAATGGCGTCATAACCGACTTGTGTGTTGAACCCGACGTCGATCATCAGGTGCTTTTTGTCCCCTTTGATAACAAAACAGTTCAGTACTTTCAAAGGGCTGCCCGGCAACGGCACGGGAAACATGTAAATATTTTTTGCTACTTGTTCAATCATTCTTTAATCTCCTATTTTATTCGCAATTATTTAAAAAGGCGTTGCCTTACTTAACGTAGTACAAATATGCCGGCCATTCTATTTTTCGCTCAACTTTTCCGATGGTTCTGAGATGCTCAAGGTGAGCAAAAACTTCATTTGCGGCAAACCATTTTTGTTCAGTGGGAAAATCACCGAAATATCCTCCGAGGTAATCCCATTCCAAGTCCATGGCAACCTCATAGACAGATGATTTTCCTGAAGATAAAATCTCAAGTATGCGAGCAAGCCGCCGGTCGTGGTGAGCCAAAAGCTCGTCAATCCTTGCGTTCGCATCGGGAATAGGGGTTCTGTGCGCAGGAAGCAAGGTTTGAACATGTAACGCTCTGACTTTTTTCAGGTTTTTAAGAAACAATCCCAAGTAGTCGGCCTTGAAGTCCCACAGATTGATGTTCGGAGTGATCTTATTTAAAATGTGGTCTCCGCAGAGCAGTAAACTTGCTTCTTTATCGTAAAGCCCCATTTGCCCCGGCGTATGGCCTCTAATATCGATTGCCTCAAAGTTATAGCCGCCATAGTCAAAGCGCATCCCTTCCGTCACGATGACAAGATCGCAAGGGGTCATATTTCCCCCCGCATAAGCGGGATGTTTTTCATAGGAGAAACGATCGCTTTCAGGAAGTCCCATATGTTGCTGCTTATTAAAATATTCGAGCCAGTAAGCAGGGTCGCCGTTTTTATCCACGTGTCCGGCATCAAGGTCGCTTATATAAATATTCCCG
>WQWG01000107.1 GCA_009785435.1 Clostridiales bacterium | reverse complement strand
TTGACCGATACGGCTTCCGCGCCGTTTCGTTTCAGATCGTTGATCACGATCATGATGTCGATGTCATGAACGAGCAACACGTTGATGTCTTCCCATTCGCGCAGCGGCCTTGTTCCATCATCCACGACGACCCGCACACCCGATCCCTCTACCGTTTGACGGCCTGAGAACATCCTGTATGCCAATAACTCGGAAGCGAGTTCGTCCAGTATTTCACTAAAATCGCCCTCATCCCGTGCCGCTTCATATCTTGCAAGCTGCTCTGCAGCATCCTCAATCATGCCTCTGATGGTTTCGATCTCACTCTTTTCACTCTCGATCGAAATTCGATACCCGTCCATAGACCTTGCTGAAACAAAAATATTCTGCCCCTCCGTTACGCCATAGTGCGTCACGAGGAACAGCCCGATCATAAAACTGAAAGCACCGATTAGGAATATCCTAAACTTCATAACATCTCCTCATGTTGAACGATGAATCGCATCAACCACCACCATCGGAAGTAACCGGCCGCGCGTTTCTGAAAGAAACCACCCCTGTGTATCGTGCAATGAAAACCTCTTCCCTTTGGCTTATGTCTACGATCCAGTTATGATGTCTTTGCATCGTATCGATGACACCGCCGCGAATCGTAAGCGCGGCTTCGATCGTTTCCGGATTCCCGATTGCCATCACCGTATAAGGAGACGCTGTCGCGACTCCGTTGATGTTGATGCTCCTGCCCGCAAGACTGATTTCCGTCGTTCCTACGATTCTCTGCCCGTTGATCGAAATTGCTTCGGCTCCGGCCTCTCTCAATCGGTTTACGAGGCTCAAAAGCTGATCGGAGTTAAATAAAATGCTGTTAAAATCCTCCATATATTCATCGATCCACGCAGAATCCCTGATCGTAATCACAACGCCGGGCCCATGCACATCGACAATACCGGATGCCATCCGATAACGCTCCAAATCTGAAAGCATATTCCTGATCAGCGCATCTTCCGCGGCTTTTTCCATCTCAATTGCATTCATGAGTTCCTCAAGCGCCATCAGCTCTCTTAAAACGTCTTCTCTTTCCCCTCTCAGCACCCTCAACTCTTCTTGATAATGCCTGAGTTGTACAAGCGGGACAAGCCCACCTTGGTCGCGGCCATCCGTCGTTTGCATCTGTACCGATAGCACCCAACCGATCAGAAGAGCCATGAAACCGGCAACAACTGCTGTACCATATTTTTTCATACGATCTCCTCCTCCGCCGTTAAATCATCGGGTTGAACGAAAAATAATTGTCGCTACCCACATAAATAATACCTCTTTCCACCCCGTTTGTATATAGCTCATACAAAAGTTTTTGAAGCCCGCCGCTGAGCATGCTCTCTTTCACATTTTCCGGCGTCCCTTGGCATATCAGGTTTTCAAAAATATGCGCTCTGATGAGAATGCTTGAAATGTCGATCCTCATAAAGAACAAGTCCGTATTTTCCATCGTTTCGATCATTTGCAACGTTCCGGTCAGCACGCTTGTCTCTTCGACCTCCAAAGGCCTGCCCTCTTCCATCGCTTTGATCGTCATGCCCATGAGCATGGGCAATTTCGGCGGCGTCGCCGTCCTGCGCAAAACCAATCCATCGCTGTCGATGACGATAAACGTGTCCGCGTATGGAACTTTCGCGGCTTCGCTTCTTTCTTCGACGGTTATGATGATGCTCGCGGGCAAGTTTCTCCTGATTCGTACGCTTCTCATATAAGGGTCTTCCAAAAGCGCATCCCGCATGCGGTTCGTTTGTACGCCAAATATATTTTCGCCGACACGCGCGCCGGCCATTTGAATGATCTGTTCTCTTGTATAATGACGATTGTGTTCCACGACGATCTCCCGGACATCAAAAAACGCAGACGTCAACCAAAAATAACAGCCTGTCCCGATCGCGGAGAGAAGCAATACCATAAGGAGCGCCCGCCTCCAAAAATACTTCTTTTTCAGCCTGTATTTCTTTCTTCTCTTTTGTGATTCTTCAGTCATCGTCTGTGCTGCATCTGTCATCATATGTTCTCTTTTCCTTTGTATCTTGTCGCACCTACACGGTGCCGGTTGGCTGTGTGATTCCCCTGATGTCCGCGCCGAGCGAATTCAGTACCTTGTCTAGTTTATCATATCCCCGTTCGATGTGGGTGATATTATTTACAATGGTGGTGCCGTCGGCCATGAGTCCCGCGATCACAAGCGCCGCCCCGCCCCGTAGATCCGTTGCGTTGACAAGGCATCCCTGCAGGCTCTTAACGCCTTTTATTTTCGCATCCATGCCCGATACGGAGATGTCCGCGCCCATCTTGCATAATTCAGGTACTTGTTTGTATCTGTTTTCAAATATCGCCTCTTGGATAACACTTTCTCCCTCGGCTGTTGTCATCATCGCCAGAAATTGCGACTGCATATCGGTCGGAAACCCCGGATACGGACTCGTGACAAGGTTCGTTGCCGCAAGTCTGCGCCCTGCTTCAATATAAATTCCATCCGTATATTCCCAAACGAAGCATCCGGCCTCTTTAAACTTTTCAATGATGGCATGCATATGCGAGGGTTGCGCCCCTTTCAAGAAGAGTTTTCCGCCCGTCACTGCCGCTGCAGCCATAAGCGTACCGGCTTCTATCCTGTCCGGGATGATCGTATGTCCTGTGCCGTGAAACCTTTTGAAAGGATCGTGTCTTCCTGAAATAACGATCGTATCGCTGCCTGCACCGGTAACGTCTGCGCCACACGCAATCAAAAAGTTTTGCAAATCGAGGATCTCAGGTTCGCGGGCACTGTTTTTGATAATCGTTTCGCCGTCTGCCGCAAGGGCTGTCAGCATCGCGTTTTCAGTCGCCCCAACTCTTGGAAACGTTAACGTGATGCAAGCGCCCGAAAGCTTGCTTCCTTTGCAGATCAGAAGACCATCTGCCTCTTCAATCGAAACGCCGAGTGTTTTTAACGCTGAAATATGTATATCGATTGGCCTCACGCCGATTTCGCAGCCGCCCGGATGGCTTAACGTTACTTCTCCACACCTTGCGATCAGCGGCCCCATCAAAAATACGGAAGAGCGCATCTCCCTCATCAATCTGTCAGGAATAACGCTGCAGTTGATCGTCGCAGTGTCCACAACGATGCTTTCTTTTGATTTCTCCGTTTTACAACCAAGCGCCCGAAGAATTTCAAGCATATTGTCAACATCCGCAATATCAGGACACCCGATCAGCTCGACTTGACTATTTGTAACAATACTTGCCGCAAGGATCGGGAGGACTGCATTCTTGGCACCGCGTACCCTGTATTCCCCTCGTATCTTATTGCCGCCACGTATGTGATAACTGTCCAAACACCAACACCTCCATAGTCATTCTATCTATAGTATGCCTATGAGGTTTTATTGTGACTGAAATCGAGGCCCAAATGATCGTAAATTATTTCAACCGCGCTGCTTTTCATCGCACCTTTGCTGGCCAACCCCATCTTTGTTAACGCATCGCGATCATTTTTCATCTTCAAAATGGTCTTGATCAGGGTTTCTGTGTCAAGATCTTTTTCTTCGATCATGATCGCGCCGCCCCTGTCT
>WQWG01000106.1 GCA_009785435.1 Clostridiales bacterium | reverse complement strand
GGTGAGAGAAATCAGGCCGGAAGCCGCCTTTGGCGTAAGCCCTTTCGGCATTTGGGCAAACAGAGGCCAACATCCGGCGGGGAGCGACACAAGAGGCAATGATTCTCATTTCAGAATGTTCGCGGACACGAGGCTTTGGGTACAGCAAGGTTATCTGGACTATATCATGCCGCAACTGTACTGGCACATCGGGTTTGAAATCGCGGATTACGAAACATTGCTCGATTGGTGGACAGACGTTGTGCAGGGTACCGGCGTAAGGCTTTACATCGGAATGGGTGCTTACAGGGTCGTTGGCGTAGAGCCGGGGAACAGGTGGTACGGCAGTCAGGAAATCAGGCGACAAATGGCCATGAACAGGCAAAACAGCAGCGTTTCAGGCTACGTTATGTTTACATACAATTCTTTTATGAGGGTTCCGTCGCTGAAAGCTACGATCACAGAGCTGAATGCTCAGGGTGGAAACGCGCCGGCGGCTGTGTTTCCGGATATCGTGGGGCTTCCTCAGCGGGAAAGCATTGAATATGTGGCAAGCCTTGGAATCATCAGAGGGTTTGAAGATGGGACATTCCGCCCGTTTGAAAACATCAAGCGACGGGATTTCGTCCTGATGCTGACAAGGATGTTTGATTTGCCGATTCAGCAAGGGCTTTCCAACTTCAACGATGTGCTGCCCGGAACTTATTATTTCAACGAAGTCGCAACGGCAAGAGCGCGCGGCTTGATCCACGGGATTGACGGCATCCACTTCGCGCCTGCTGCAAATATAACGAATCAGGATCTCTACGTGATGGCGTACAGAGCGCTTGAACAAATGGGCAAGATCAGCGGCCAAGCCGACGAGAGCATACTTGCACAATACACCGACGGCGATGAAATCGCATACTATGCGAGACAGGCCATCGCTTACTTTACCGAAACCGGCGTCTTTGAAAGAAATCGGATTTACCCGACGCAGCTTGCAGACCGCGCAGGTGCCGCCGAATTTATTGCAAATGTCGTCCGTGCCAATTCGCTTTGACATCTGATGAAAAACATTTACAAAAGTGAGTGTGTGATATGTTAAAAAATCGCAAAAATAAAGAGCGTGATTCTTTGGAATCTGTTTCCAATATCTTGTCTGACTATCTGCGCAAGGTGCTGTATGAACCGGAAGCAGCCTCTTTGGATGTGAGCGCACTGCCGGAGAGCTTCCATGGCTTGGGAAACGAGCTGAAGTCTCTGCATGCATCGCTCAAACACCTGACTTGGCAAACCGAACAAATTGCCCAAGGCGATTATTCCCAACAGATCGACTTTATGGACGCGTTTTCCGTTGCGTTTAACGCAATGGTTGCGCAGCTTGCAGAGCGCCACCAGATTCTTGAAGAGCGAGCCAATCGAGATTGTTTCACCAAAATCTATAACCGTGCTTTCGCGATGAGCGCTTTTGAACAATATTTAAATGAAGAAAAGCGTTTTGTTTTGATCTTTACAGATTTGGACGGACTGAAGTATGTGAACGATGTGTTTGGGCATCAAGAGGGGGACTTGTATATCTTAAGTGCCGCAAAGCATTTAACAAGTTTTTCCCCGGACGCTTTGGTCAGCCGTATCGGCGGCGATGAATTTTTGTTGCTTGTACCGAACATCGGCTATGACGAAGCCCACGCCAAAATGAAAGAATTGTGTGTACAGTTGGAAAACGACGAAAGCCTTGACGGCAAAGACTACCGCTACCGCATGAGTTTTGGGATCGCGGCTGTTGAACCCGGCAATACGTTATCTGCAAGCGACTTATTAAGTCTGGCGGATGAACGGATGTATGAGAACAAACGAGAGCGAAAACGAGCCGCAAAAGGAGTGAAATAATAAATAAAAATGACCCTCGTTCGCGAGGGCCGTTTTTTTGTTTTTTTATTCAGCTTGTCGTCTTTTCCCGGTCACCTGCCTCCGGATCAACGTCTTCATCTTTCAATGCCCTTGTACCCCAACCATCATTTGTGATCGTAACCAAAGCGTGTATACGCGTAAAGATCAAAGAAAATCCATACACAAGCGTATAGATGGGCACAAGCAAAAAGTCCAATGGGCGATACAGCAAGTAAAAGCCCTTATGCATCAGCAAAACAATGCTGGTAAATATAATCGCGTCGTGCCAATGAAAATCGAATCCACCGCGAGAGATTGCTGTCAACGTGAACAGAATCAGGGCAACCAACCAAAGATATGCCTCTGCAAATGTCCAACACATGAACGCCCACTTCTTGGGAAAAAGATCTCTGATTGAACCCAAGCTATATAAGTATGCAGACCGTTGCCAGCGCCTGCGCTGGGCTTGGAATTTACGCCATTTGGTCGGCACAAGCGTTTCACAGTAAGCGGTATGTTGATACCTTGTTTTTCCGCCGGACATTTTGGAAAGACTGGTAAGCTCCCGATCATCCCCTGCAGAGACCGTGAGGCCAAATATTTTGCTCGTTTCAAACCTTTCAAGGTTTTGCATAATAAATGCTCTCTGATGTAAGCTAAATGCACCGCTACAAACGACAACATTGCCACCTGACACAGACTGAACAGCCCTGCCCAGCTGAAACGCATTGAAGTATGTGAGCGCCTGCATTCTTGTCAGAAAATTTTTCTTCCTGTTCAGAACACCGATATGCCCTACGCAAGAAGTTGTTTTGCCATCTTCAAAGGGACGCAAAAGTTCCGTCAACGCACTGGGCAGAAACTCGCTGTCTGAATCCAGTAAAAAAACATAATCGCCCTCGGCGGCTTTAAAGCCATCCACCATAACTGCACGCTTCCCACGGTTTTCCGCGAAGCGAATGATCTGATACTTGGGCGCGTCACGGTCGTTTTCGTGATCCTCTGCATAGGATTTTGCAACTTCATATGCGGTCGTATCCGCGCTTCCATCATCCAAAAAGATGATTTCATGGACGGGATAATCGAGCGCCAAAACATTGTCGAACACGGATACAATGGAACAAGGGTCTTCATTGTAGCAGGTAATGATGGCCGATACTTTGTAGTCCTTGCTAAGCTCCGCCTTGCTTGGCCGATACATCAGCGCAAACAGGATCTTGATCAGCATGTAAGCAAACATGACGCCGCCCAACAGATGCCATGCGTCCATCCTTGGTGTAAACCGCCAAATTAAAAAAATATACAAAATACTGGCTAGGATGATGATCAGCCTGCCCCACCAAGTAAAGGCACGATTGAGCCGCGTAACTTCTTCCGGATCCATCTTCGCTTTGTCCGGAATACGGTATTGTTCATAAAGTTTTTTGTCTTGAGGCGTATCCGTAGACATGCGCGACCTCCTCTATAAGTGCCAATATCGATAACCGTGCTCTTTTGCTTCTTGTTTACAAAAAGAACATTTCAAATCAATCAAAACTTTTTCATGGTTTGGATAAGGGCCATACATTGCATCCAGTGCTTCAAAGGGAATTTCTTGAAATGCATCATGTGCGACTGCATGTACAACACAGTCTAAATCCCGCAATTCACTTAGCGGTGTAAGCTCTATATCATACACCTTTTTGGCTTCTTCCGGAAACGCGAACGGATCCACGACCAAAGGCGAAAG
>WQWG01000105.1 GCA_009785435.1 Clostridiales bacterium | reverse complement strand
TCGAATTGATATCGGAAGCATCGGACACTCGATTCTTCCGACCTTGTTCGCAAGCATGGACGGTACGACCGCGTACAGACAAAATACGTACGGGATGCATGGGAATATGCGCATAGAGATGCGCGAGGGCCGGGCAGGGATACAGTTCACAGACATGCGCTGTGTTGTCAAAGTGGATCAGCGCGTGGTTTCCGATGAGCCGATTGCTGATATGACATTTCCGATCACGCATGGCATGGATTTGACGTTCCCGATAAACGAGGGACAACTTTTGACGATTACGGTGATCGCTACGGACGATCTGGGTTTTGAGCATCACTACCTCGTGAAGCATTGGGTTGCGGACACTGACGACGTGCGCCCGTTGCTCGGAGCGGGGGACAAGTTTGGCTTCGCGGACATTTATTCGGCGGACGGACAACGGCTTTGGACGCCGGAGTTTTTCATGCCGCGGCCTTAAAAAATTTTGTTAAAAAACCTTAAAAAATATTACGAAGGGAGCGAGAGATAATATGCGTCCTTTTTCCGAACATGAATTATATGAACTTCTAAATGCGCCGGAAGGAAATCATTTTGAGTTCAAAGAAGTAAAAAATCGCCAAGATGTAGACGAGGCGGCAAAATATCTTTGTGCAATGTCAAATCGCGGCGGCGGTCGGCTTGTGCTTGGTGTAACAGACAAACGCCCTCGAAAAGTTGTAGGAAGTCAAGCTTGTCAGCAACCGGAGAGTACGATTAGACACTTTATGGATAAGTTGCGAGTTCGTGTAGATTTTCAGCTTTATGAGCATGAGGGTAATCGAGTTCTTATTTTTGAAGTTGAAAGTCGCCCTGTTGGTTTGCCTGTGCAAGTTGACGGTATTGCATGGTGGCGTGACGGCGATAGTCTTGTGCCAATGCCGGAGAAAATGCGTCGTGCCATTTATGCTGAGGGTGGACACGATTTCACGGCTGAGATTTGCAAGGAAATTACCCTTGATGACCTTGATATTGATGCAATAGAAGTTTTCCGTAGCAGATGGCTGGATTATAGTGGAAACAAACGCATCGCAAAGCTGTCAGTTGAGCAGTTGCTCCGTGATGCTGATGTATTGGAAGATGAAGGGCTTACTTATGCCTCCCTAATACTTTTCGGCAAGCGTAAACCGCTTCTCAAACATTTGCCTACCGCAGAAGTCGTGTATGAGTTTCGCACGACAGAAGCCTCAGGTCCGGCAGGGGCGCGTGAGGACTTGCGAATGGGTTTCTTCAAATTCTTTGACCGCATTTGGGAGCTTGTAAATCAACGCAACGAAAATCAGCATTATCAAAAACGCTTTCAAATGTTGCCTGTACCGACATTTAATGAGGTGGTGGTGCGTGAAGCACTGCTCAATGCCGTAAGCCATCGAAATTATCAACAGCGAGGAAGTATTTTTGTTCGGCAATATGCCCGAAAACTTGTTGTGGAAAGTCCCGGTGGCTTCCCACCGGGAGTGACTGCGGAAAATATTCTGAATAAACATGAAGCGCGCAATGGTCTTATTGCTGCTGTTTTTCAACGGTGCGGACTTGTTGAGCGTTCCGGGCAAGGCATGAATCTTATTTATGAGCAATCAGTACGCGAGGCAAAGCCATTGCCGCATTTTAACGGCTCTGATGATTTTTGCGTTAAGCTCACATTGGATTTGAAGGTCATTCATCCCAAAATGTTAGCAATGATGCAACAAATAAGCGAAGAAAAGTTAGATGTTATGTCCACAGATGATTACTTGCTGCTTGGTGCAATTTACCGTGGTGAGGATATGCGTGGCATAGACATCTCGCGCTTTAATCACCTTGCTGAACTTGAAATTATCAAATACACGGAGCATGGGATAGAACCATCAAACGGCGGTGTGATTTTGGCAATCGGAAGTTTATCCGAAGATGCTTCCGATAAACTTCCGATAAAAACTTCCGATAAACACCGAGCTGTATTGAGTTATATGGAGAAGCATGATTATGTCACGACTGCGATGCTTGCGCAGCTACTGGATGTTTCTCAACGTGCTGCACTTGATATTGTGAAAAAACTGGAAGATAAAGATTTAGTTGTGCGGTCTGGCAGCAAACGTGATGCGAAGTATGCATTAAAAAGCAAATAGCGTACTGCGGTGAAAAATCAACATCTTAATCCCACTGTCTGTCAAAAATGGACGGTGGGGTTGTTTTTTAGTAAGCGTCAATTATCTGGGAATGATTTTCTCGAAGCGCTACGATACAAGTTTTCCAATCGACTATCCATCGACTGTGACAGGCGATTGGCAGTCGATTGAAATAGACGATTAGAAACGTCAATCAAAAAGTTTACCACCATAGACCGCTTAAATTTGGTTGAAAAAAGTGGAAAATTGGAGTATAATAATCTGATTGTGGAATTTTTTGATGAAGCAGGTTTAATTCCTTGAGAATCCGTAAATACTGTAATCAGGGAATGCAAAAAGGAAATACATAGTCTCCGGAAAGCTTTCCAAATGAGGCCCTGTTTTCGGGCCAAGATGGGAGATGATGCGGAAAATGAGGGATTGATCGAATCGGTTTTCAGACAACACGATTGTAGCAAGCAAAGCGGACAGCACATATATTAATACGACAGGAATCGAAAGTTCGGTTCCGTCCAATCACTTCAATATAGGAGAGTGAATGACTTGAACGTTAAAAAAGGCGATATCTTTTTCGCTGATTTAAGTCCGGTCATAGGCTCTGAACAGGGTGGGGTAAGACCTGTCCTGGTGGTACAAAACGATGTGGGAAACAAATTCAGTCCTACGATCATCGTAGCGGCGGTCACATCGCAGATGAATAAAGCTAAGTTGCCTACACATGTAGCAATCAACGCAATCGGAAACGGGCTTTCGAAAGACTCAGTCGTCTTGCTTGAACAGCTCAGAACCATCGATAAGAAACGATTAAAAGAAAGAATAGGCGCACTTGACGAAGAGCTTATACCGAACGTAAATGAAGCATTGAGCGTAAGCTTAGGCATTGCAAGCATGTTTTAACAGTTGCATTGCAAACGATATATTGCTGACAAATCATGACCACAAGACGATTTGAGCAGCGCAACTACTACTGCGGATAGGGAAATGGGAGGCACAAATGATAAGAAAAAAATTTGTATTTGCGATCGTGATCGTGATGCTGATCGGAGCCGGTGCATTGGTATACGCATCGGGCAGCGATGCTCCGGGGTCTGTGGAGGACCCGCTTGTAAGCAAAAGCTATGTTGACGCAAGAATGTCTTTCTCGTCGGTTGAGCTGACCGAGGGGCAACGATTGATCGGCGGAGACGGAACCGAAATCATTTTGCGAAGCGGAGAAGCAACCGCGATCGATAATGGATACAATGGGGTCGCCGATTTAACATCCGGAACAGATCTTATGACCGGCAATCAGGTGGGTTCAAACCACCTGTTGCTGGTACCGAGAGCCGACGGCAGGGGAATCACGGCGGTAACGGACATTTGGGTATTGGTGAGAGGGGATTACACGATTCACTGAGCGGCAGACGCTGCTTCCATGTGAAGCTTTAAGGAGTACAAATGAAAGCATACATAAAACAAAACAAAATTTTATTG
>WQWG01000104.1 GCA_009785435.1 Clostridiales bacterium | reverse complement strand
GCCTCGGGAATGGTCATAAAGTACCTCGTGATTTCTTCATGTGTGACCGTAACCGGCCCGCCCGCCTCAATCTGCTTTCTGAAAATCGGAATCACAGAGCCGTTGCTTCCAAGTACGTTTCCAAAGCGCACGGCCGAATAGATGGTATGCGATACGCCGCTTTTCTCCTGCAAGATCATCTCTGCCGCGCGTTTTGTCGCACCCATAACGTTTGCCGGATTGACGGCTTTGTCGGTGGAAATCATGACAAATTTTTCGACTGCATACGCATCGGATAAGCTTACCATATTTTGGGTTCCGAGAATGTTGTTTAAAACGGCTTCTTTCGGATGGTTTTCCATCAGTGGCACATGTTTATGGGCAGCCGCGTGGAATACGACGTGGGGCTTATATTTCTGAAATACTTGTTCAAGTCTTTCCCGGCTTCTGACTGAGCCGATGACCACCTCAAACTCAAGCATCGGAAATTTCACTTTCATCTCATTCGCAAGTTCAAACACGGTATTTTCGTAAATATCAAACGCAACAAGCCTGCGAGGCCTGTACTTCGCGATCTGCCGGCAAAGCTCCGAACCAATCGAGCCGCCCCCTCCTGTGACCATAACAATCTTACCCTCAAGGTAAAAATTGATTTCCCGCGTATCAAGCTCCACGGCATCTCTGCCCAAAAGGTCTTCAATCGCCACGTCACGAAGCTTGCTTATGCTCACCTTGTCGTTGATCAGGTCGATAAGCCCGGGAAGGATTTTTACTTTGCAAGCCGTGCGGTTGCATTCATTGACAATGTTCTGGATCACTTTTTGACTTGCGGACGGAATTGCTACGATGATTTCTGTTACAGCGTACTTTCTGACAAGATTTTTAATCCTCTTTTGGTTGCCCGCGATTTTGACACCCATGATCCTGTGGCCGATCTTTGACGGATCGTCATCTACCGCGACGACGACTTTTTTTCTGTACTCAGGGTGGCTTTTGATTTCCTTGATCATGGTCGCGCCCGCGTCTCCCGCACCGATGACCATTACTTTCGTGATATCACCGCCCAGAATGTCTTTTGATCCAATGCTGAGCACAAGGCTATTAAACAACCCATGATTGCGGGCATTTCTAAGAAAACGGTAAGAAAGCCTTGATATGGAAATCAAACTGATGATAAGCACAAAGCTTATGATGTATGTGCTTTTGGGCATATTTTGTTCGAAAAGGCTCATATACAGTAAAACGAGAAGACTTGAGGATACTGAAGCGAGTGCTATTTTGAAAAGCTCTTCCGTGCCGGCATATCTCCACATGCTCGTGTAAAGGCCAAAAATCGCAAATACGGCAATTGTAATGCCTGTAATCGGAAAAATATTGTCTGCGTATACGGGAAACCACCGTTCAAATTCAGGACTGTTTACTTCAAACTCAAACCTGATTAAAAATGCAGCCATGTATGACATATTAACAATGAATATGTCTACAATTAAAAGCGTTAAAATTCTTATAAACTTTGCCATACAGCTTTTGCCTTCCGGTTCAAATAATATTATTTTCCCTTTTCCAATTCCAATAGCGCTCGTAGTTTTTTAAGTCCTCTGGCGTGTATGGATTTTACAGTATTGAGGTTCATATCGGTTAGTTTTGCGATCTCAACCAATTTGTATTGATCTATATAATGCAGCATAAATACAGTCATGTTCGGTTCTCCAAGCATTTTGACAAGACCTGTTAGCCTTTCATTGCTTTCCATTTTTTCAATCAAATCACAAACAGCGCCATATTCATCTTCTGATATGATGAGTTCTTCAATGGTTCGACTTCCGTCAAATGCTGTTTTTCGTTTGTATTCATTCTTGAGGAATTTCAGATAACTATTCTTCGCAACTTCACGAATCCATGCGTCCGCCTTGTCCGCATCTTTCACAGTACGAATATACTTATATACCAAACTTACCGTATCTTGCATGAGGTCTTCTCTGTCGGCGGGCATTATGTCTTGTTTGGTAAAATAATTTTTTATAATTGGATATTTACTACGAATTAATTCATCGATTTCCGCTTGTGTCGAGTCTGCAAAGTTTTTTGTGTTGTTTTCTTCTTTCATTACTGCAACTCTTTTCCATCGTTTATTCGTTTTTCTAAATCGTAACGATATTATACCTCTATTTTCTATGCTTTGCAAAATCTTTTCGTAAAATTTAAAAATTATTTTGCAACTATTTGTCTCCAATCGGTATCTATATATTATATACCGTAGCAAACGCAGCAACTTTAAATGTAGAAAGGAAAGAACCTCATGAGTTTTGAAAGAAATTTAAAAGCATTAAGGCTGAATCGATTTTTGACACAAGGCGCGGTCGCTTCCGCGCTGTATTTATCAAAATCTACTTACTCTCAATATGAAAGGGGAACTCGCCGGCCGGATGTGGATATGATTTATACACTGGCAGATTTTTTTGAAGTAAGAATCGAAACCTTATTCACCTCAGCGGGAACAACGTTTAAAACCGACACTAACTTTTGCATCGTCATGAACAGAATGCAAAAGGAACTGATCGCTGACTTTGAAGCATTGTCCGAAATGGGCAAAGGCAGATTGATGGAGCGCGCCAAGGCGTTGTTGGAAGAAGAAGAAAGTCGTCTCTTCACGGAACACGCGCTGCCGCATGAATAATAATGGCACTGTGCATTTGGCGAAATCTATTTCCGGATTACAACGCTCTTAACGCGTCCCTTGCAGTCTCAAATTTGAATTGCGCATTCATGGCAAAGTGTAAAAATGTTTCGGCAAAAATAGAGAAATCCTGCTCCATAGCGGCCATATATACGATGTTCTCTGTGATTAAAACATAATAGCCTGCTGCCTCTGCATACTCCAGCAGGCTGTTGTATGCCTCAAGCTCGAGTTCAGAGAAGCCGCTCGTATTCACGCGCCTTATATCGGCAATCGTGTCCTCTATGCTCTGCAATTCTCCGCTGACAAGCACCACCAATTCGGCAAGCTCTGTGGCAGACAGATTATGTTGCAGACGAACCACCTTTGCCGTAACGCTGTCAAAGATGGCTACAACATCCGCCAAAAACGCGTTTAGCTCCTCAATATGCTCATTCGGCGTAACAGGAGTTTCTTCTGTATTGTCATTGCCCGGGGCATTTCGGTCACTGATCGTGATCAGTCTTTGACCGGGATCCCATTCAATCGTTTCGCCCATCAGCTGAGCAATCGCTCTTACGGGCAAATAATTGGAGCCTTGAAAATTAATCGGGAATACCTCTCTGCCCGTTGCGTCAAGAAAGCTTTGTGCTTCAAAGTTGTACATGATGATGATGTCATGCATCACGCGCGCTTCGATGATCTGCACGGATGGCCTTGCAACGGGGGGAATCGTACCAACTCTGATGTAATTGCCTCGTGAAGCCGGCACCCCACCGGGATTGCTGAGCGTCCTGCCGATAAAGACCGTCCTGGCGCTGCTGTCCCACTCAATATTTTCACCCATAAGCGCCGAAATGGCTCTTACGGGTAGATAAGTCGTTCCTTGATAGATGATCGGAAACACCGCCTGCCCGTTCGCATCGAAAAAGCTTTTCACTTGATCTCCAACCTGTATGGTTACATC
>WQWG01000103.1 GCA_009785435.1 Clostridiales bacterium | reverse complement strand
TCTTCATTTTTTGCCTGACCATACAATATAATGTGATACGGAGCAAACATCATCGATCGTATTGTCGCACGAAATTTGTGGAGGTATAAAATGGAGAGGACATTCAAATTAATCAAGGGAACATTGATTTCGATTGTTATTTTTGCTGTGATGTCATTGGCCGCCGGGCTGCTTCTCGCTGTGACGGGGCTTCCGGAAAGATATGGCAGCGTTTACTTGATGATCGCGTTTTCAATCGCATGTGCATTTATGGGCTTGTATGTGGGCAACTTATTTGGGAGAAATGGACTTTTATCAGGCATTGTGTTTTCGGCTGTATTCTTGGGCATCGTTTTAATCGTTGTTTCGTTGTGTTTTCGGGCTTTCATTTCAACAGAGGCTTTGACATTTCAGTATCTCATACCGTTATCTTTTGGAGGGATTTTCGGAATTATAGGAACAAACTTGAAAAACTGACTTGTGAATGTCTGTAAAAAGTAGTAAAATAGAGGGAAGTATTAACGTAGTGGCAATGTTGCTACAAAATCAGACAAGCAGTAAGGAAGGGAAAAAATGAATAGAGGCGTAAGAAAATTCCTGGCGTTCTTAATTATTGTTGTAATTGCGTTGGGTTGGTATATAACAATCGTTGGCATTGGGCCTGTGGGTCCGATACAGGATCGAATCAAGCTGGGGCTTGATATCAGCGGCGGCGTATACGTCGTCATGGAGGCTCAGACGGATTTACGAGGGGCTGAACTCAGACAGCTTATGGATCAGACCCATACCGTGATTGAACGAAGGGTCAATGCGTTTGGGCTGGCAGAACCTGTCGTTACCGTCGAAGGGGACAGAAGGATCAGGGTAGAGCTTCCGGGTGTGGAAAATCCGGAAGAAGCGATAGAGATTATCGGCACGATGGCCAAGCTTGAGTTTAGGCTTGCTGACGATACCTTGATGCTCGATGGCAGCATGGTCAGGGATGCGGGAATCACCCGCGACCCGGATCGCGGCGGCTTTGCGGTTTCAATGGAGTTCAGCAGAGAGGGCGGACTTGCGTTCGCGGAAGCGACGAGGATCGCGTACAACAGGCAGGTCGTTTCGGCACATCCGGGAATACCTGCAAACGCGATTTTGATCATCCTTGACAATGAGATCGTCAGTCACCCGACTGTAACCGACGGCCCGATTCAGGGCGGCAGAGCCCAGATAACGGGCGGCAGAGGCGGCTTTTCGCAAGAAGAGGCGATACAACTTGCGAATTTTATCAGAGGAGGGGCTCTTCCGGTTGATCTTGAAGAAGTCACGTCATCGACGAGAACTGCGACGATCGGGTTTGATGCCCTTGAACGGAGCATCCGGGCAGGCGTAATCGGGTTCATCCTGCTTTTCATGCTGATGCTTGTGGTATACAGGATCATGGGTGTTGCAGCCAACATTGCGCTCGCGCTTTATGTCATACTGCTTCTGTGGATATTTGTAGGGATCGGGGCTGTTTTGACACTGCCGGGCATTGCAGGTATCATTTTATCGATCGCTATGGCGACGGATGCGAATGTCATCATTTTCAGTCGGATACGAGAAGAAATTTCAGCAGGTAAAACGGTCAGGACTGCGATCCAATCGGGCTTTAAAAGAGCCATGGCCACAATCATAGACTCGCAGCTCACGACGATCCTTGCGGCGCTTGTGCTTTATTTTGCAGGCACCAGTACCGTCAGAGGATTCGCGCTTACGCTCATGATCGGTATTGTGATCAGCATCTTTACGGCAGTTGTCGTTACGCAGCTGTACTTGATCGTCTTTGGCGAAAGCAAGCTTTTCTCCGCGAAAAAGTTCTTTGGCGTAAAGGAAGACAACGAACCTGCGTTTAAAATTAAGAAAGAAATCAACTTTGTTAAAAATAGAAAAATTTATTATATCATTTCATTGATCGTCATCGTTGTCGGGCTTTTGATCGGCGGCGTCAGGGGATACAACTACGGGATAGACTTTACAGGCGGAACGATGATGCAGATTGATATGGGTCGGCATGTTGCCGAGGCAGATATACAACGTGTTGCGGAAAGACATGACATCAGCGTCGAAGTTGTCTATGCGGGCGCTCAAAATGAGCAGGTCATCATACGAACGATGGCATCTCTTGACAGCGCGGAGCGTACGAGACTTGTAAATGATATGACATCGGAGTTTGGCTTAACGGCCGACAGCGTACTTGCGATGGATCATTTCGGCCCGGCGGTAAGCAGAGAGCTGAGAACCAATACAATTTTAGCGATTTTGATCGCCAGTCTTGGCATCTTGGTCTATATCATCATCCGGTTTGAATGGAAATTCGGGGTTGCTACGCTTGTCGGTATTGGCCATGACGTACTGTTTGTCATCGCGCTATATGCCATATTTGGCTTTACGATCAACAATCCGTTTATCGCGGGGATATTGACCGTCGTGGGGTATTCGATCAACGATACCATTGTTATTTTTGACCGGGTTCGCGAGAACCTCGGCATTATGAGGAAAAACAAGACAGAGGAAATTGTCGACAAGAGCGCCAACCAGGTGTTGGGCAGGTCAATTATGACTTCGGTTTCTACAATTGTTGTCATGCTTCCTCTGATGCTCATGACGACGCCCGCCATCAGCGAATTTATATTGCCGCTTATGATCGGGGCAATCGTCGGTACGCTTTCATCTCTCGGCATTTGCAGCCCGGTGTATTATGAGCTTACGAGGCTTACAGGCGGATCCAGATACAAAGGGAAGAAAAGCAAAAAAATAGGGAAAGACACAGATAAAGAAATTGATGAGTGATGAGTAATCAAGAATGGAGACAAAGCAAGAATTTTTAGACAGCCTTTTGGAAAACAATCCGAGCTATGATTTGCACATCTTAGGCAAAGCGTATGATAAGGCTGCAGAAATGCATCATGACCAGCTCAGGAAGTCCGGCGAGCCGTTTCTGGTTCATCCCTTGGCTGTTGCCAAAATTTTGGCAGACCTTGGTATGGATGAACATACGATTGTTGCAGGGCTTCTTCATGATGTGGTTGAAGACACTTCTTATACCAGTGAGATGCTGGCAGACGAATTTGGTAAGGAAGTACAGCATCTTGTCGACGGTGTTACAAAACTAAAATCACTCAAATTTGAAAGCAAAGAGGAGCGACAGGCCGAAAACATCCGAAAGATGTTTCTTGCGATGTCAAAAGACATCCGGGTATTGATTATAAAGCTTGCCGACAGGCTCCATAATTTGCGCACGATCGATTACATGACGGAGCGGCAAATTTACGACAAATGCAATGAGACATTGGAAATCTATGCGCCGCTGGCAAGCAGACTCGGTATTTACGCGATGAAGTTTGAACTTGAAGATATCGCGTTCAAACAACTGGAGCCGGAAGCGTACAGCAATCTTGCCTCTGCCGTAAAAACCAAAAAGCAGCAACGTGAAGACAACATCAATGACATCATAGGCGAACTCAGAGAAGCGCTTGGTGACATGAATATACATGCTGAGATCATGGGCCGGTCAAAACATTTTTACAGCATTTATCGGAAAATGAAATTCCAGAACAAGCAGCTTGATGAAATTTTTGACTTGTCAGCGGTTCGGATCATCGTAGAAAGCATCAGGGACTG
>WQWG01000102.1 GCA_009785435.1 Clostridiales bacterium | reverse complement strand
TGTATAATATATAACTGCGTCAGCAGCAATGGAGGTAAAAGTGAGAAAAATAGCATCAATGGTGTCAGCAGCATTAATCGTACTGATTTTAGTCACGCTGTATCCGGAGGCGGCCGTGAACGCGCGCTCAGAAACAGTTGTTGGATACTTTGTTCCGCCCGGGCAATATACGCTCGTCAGAGAGGGTAACTTCGACCGTTTTACGAACCATGTAGACGGCTATTCCCTGCTTGTGCCAAGCGGCATGACCGTGGATATGTCATTCTCGGAAGTCGGTGCTTTTCTTGAGAATGAAAACATCAGAATCGAGCTCTACAGGCAGTATGTAGGGGACATCGGAAAACACGTATACATAAACTATTCAAAGTTTTTTTTATACAACACATTGGATCATTACACGCAATACAGAGGATCACGAACGATTGGTGCGCATAATGTGGCTGTCACCTCATGGAACAGAAACAGGCTTGCGCGTATTCCAAATGACAAAAATCATTACATCACGTTGGAAATATACCGCGAAAATCATGTATACAGCATTTTTGTAAAATCAAACGCGCCCATAACCCAGCTTGGTGGATATGCGTACCTCGTTGAAAGCTTGAGATTTGAACCGAGAACAGCGCCACCCTTTGTGCAAAGGACAAGGGCGCAGGATATTGAAGCAAGAGGGTGGAACGATGAAACGAAAGAATTGTTTATTCGATTTTTCAGCCCATGCGCTCCGCTAACATGGGGCATATTTGAACCAACGACTGCAATGTTTGACTACAGCGTACTGCTTGAGTATGAAGCCTTTTTTGAGTATGAGTTTCCATTTCTCTTAAACTACAGCGAGTTTGAGAACCCTTACAGACACCCGAATTTAAGACAACGATTGGATATGGCTCATGACCATGGCAGGACACTGGTGCTGACGCTTCAGACACCGCTTCATCCAAGCCCCGGCTCAAACTATATTTATCGAATCATGAACGGGCAATTCGACGATTTTCTGGCAGATTACGCGCAAGCGATCGCTGATTTCGGTCATCCGGTCATGTTCAGGCTCGCAAATGAAATGAACGGCGATTGGTGCTACTATTCGGCATTTCATACATCAAAAGATACGGTGATCTTCAGGGAGTTTTGGAGATATGTATGGGGATTCTTTGAGCGCGCGGGCGCAAACGCGAATACCATATGGGTATGGAACCCGAACGGTGAATCTTTGCCGTACTTCAACTGGAACCATGAACTGATGTATTACCCGGGTGATCGATACGTGGATGTCGTGGGGTTGACGAAGTACAATACCGGCACATTCTATTATTATGCATGGGGTGAGACATGGCAGGAGTTTTATGAATTGTATGATCATCTGTATGCCAGATATACGAAGATTTACGGCCAGCCCCTGATGATTCCTGAATTTGCATCGGCCAGCATGGGCGGAGATAAGGAACAATGGGTCATCAATATGTTTGAGCATATCCAAACGATGCCAAGCATAAAGATTGCCATCTGGTGGGATGGCTCGGATCTTGACGCATACGGCAACGTGGCACGTTCGTATTACATAGACGAAACACCGAGGCTTATGGAAATCTTCAGGGAAAACCTGAGAAGAATCGGAACAGATGGCGCGTTCGGCTAAGAAGCGCTAAAATATAAAAGGGTTGTTGCATACCACACATCAAAGTGGCCGGCAACAGCCCTTTTTTGATTTCAATCTCAACGTTTACTTCATCTATTTTTGAATCAAGCTTCTCCCCGTCATATCATCCGGAATGGGAAGCCCCATGATGTCCAGCAGGGTAGGAGCAATATCCGCAAGAACACCTCCGTCTTCCAGTTCTTTCGCCTCATCTGAGATGAATACGAGGGGAACGGGGTTTGTGGAGTGGGCGGTGACGACATTGTCTTGGCCGTCCAGCATAAAGTCGGCATTGCCGTGATCCGCGGTCAGCAAAATTTGACCGCCTTTGCCCAGTACGGCGTTAACGATTTTCGGGATACATTCGTCCAGAGCCTCAATCGATTTGACAGCGG
The DNA here is from genome assembly GCA_009785435.1 of Clostridiales bacterium. GTDB lineage: Bacteria > Bacillota > Clostridia > Peptostreptococcales > Anaerovoracaceae > WQWG01. Next base: position 1,602 of record WQWG01000102.1, on the reverse strand, counting down.
CGTCCATCATACCGGTATGTCCGACCATATCGGCGTTCGCGAAGTTGAGTATGATGACATCATATTTGTCTTCGCCGATCATTTCAATCACCTTGTCCGTAATCTGGTAAGCGCTCATTTCCGGACTGAGGTCATACGTCGCGACTTTCGGAGACGGGATCAATATGCGGTCTTCATTTTTATTTGGCGCTTCAATGCCGCCGTTGAAAAAGAATGTGACATGTGCGTATTTTTCGGTTTCCGCAATGCGCAGTTGTGTCAATCCCAAATCTGCAAGATATTCGCCGAGCGTGTTTTTCAGTGACTGTGGTGGAAACGCGACCAAAACGTTGGGCATCTGTGCATCGTATTGCGTCATGCAAACATAACACAAATCTTTTATTTTTTTCTTTCTTTCAAAGCCATCAAAATCATCTGCCACGAATGCCCTTGTGATTTGCCTCGCGCGGTCAGGCCTGAAATTGAACAGGATCATCGCATCGCCATCGTTTACTTGTACAGATGCTGCACCGGCCGGTTGAATCACCGACGGCAATACAAACTCATCGTTTTCACCACGCAGGTAGGCTGCTTTTACCGCCTCAATCGCGGTATCGGCCGGTATGCCCTCTCCCAGAACCATGGCGTCATATCCTTTTTCCACGCGTTCCCACCGATTGTCTCTGTCCATGATGTAATATCTGCCGGAAACCGTTGCGATTTTTCCGACACCGACTTTTTTCATATAATCTTCAAGCTGCTCAATATAGGTCAAAGCGCTGCGCGGAGGGACGTCGCGTCCATCAAGCAGGCAGTGGATGTACACTTTCTGAATCGAATGCTTGTGTGCAAGGTCGATCAGCGCAAACAAATGCGTCAAATGACTATGTACGCCTCCGTCCGATACAAGTCCCATCAGATGCAGGGCAGAATCATTTTTCTGTACATGCCTGATCGCCGAGAGCAGCGCCGGGTTATGAAAAAATGAGCCATCTTCAATATCTTTTGTAATCTTGGTCAGATCCTGATACACGATTCGTCCGGCGCCGATGTTCAGGTGTCCGACTTCCGAATTGCCCATTTGGCCCTCAGGAAGGCCGACAGAAAGCCCCGATGCTTCCAGCGTTGTGTTCGGGTATGTTTCAAATATGTAATCGATATTCGGCTTCTTTGCGGCAGCGATGGCGTTTCCGTGCATCGTGTCGCTATGGCCGAATCCGTCAAGAATCATTAACATCGTTGGTTTTGGAAAGGTTTTCATAAAAAATACACTCCATTTTTATTTGATTATAGTATATCAAATTTGATGCGTAAAAAATAGAAAAGAAAAATATACAAAACTTTTTTTTTTGGTATAATAGATAGAAGAGCATTATCTCTAAGAGGTTAAGATAGATATGAGTAAAAAGACATTTTTAAGAGGCGCAGCAATTTTAGGTGTTGCGGGATTGATTGTACAAGTTCTCGGAGCCATATTCAGGATTCCGCTTGCCAACATCATTGGCGATGAGGGCATGGGACTTTATGGTACCGTTTATCCGATCTATATATTTCTCGTGGTGTTTTCCACAAACGGAGCGCCTGCCGCCATTTCCAAGATGGCGTCAGAGAGACTCGCTGTCG
>WQWG01000101.1 GCA_009785435.1 Clostridiales bacterium | reverse complement strand
CGCAAAAAACGCTGACATCATCATCACAATGGTGTCCGACACGCCTGATGTCGAGCAAGTTCTCTTCGGAGAAAACGGCCTTGAGGGAGGCCTTTCTGCCGGAAAAATCGTTATCGACATGAGCACGATCTCACCGGCTGCAACGAGGGACTTCGCAAAACGCCTCGCAGATAAAGGCGCAACCTTGCTTGACGCACCCGTCAGCGGCGGTGATGTCGGCGCGATCAACGCCACGCTTACAATCATGGTTGGCGGGGAAGAAGCCGCATTCAACAAGTGCGTTCCACTTTTTCAAACCATAGGCACACGCATAACCCACATGGGCGCTTCGGGTGCCGGGCAGGCAACCAAAATGGTGAATCAGGTCATGGTCGCTGCATGCCTCAGCGGTGTTTGTGAAGGCATTTTGCTTGCCGAGAAAGAGGGACTCGATACCGCAAAGGTGATCGACGTGATATCCGGAGGTGTCGGCAATTCGGGTCAGCTCACGGTGAACGGCCCTAAGATCGCCGCGCGCGACTTTTCGCCGGGCTTCATGATCGACTTGTTTGCCAAAGACCTGCGAATCGTTAACGAGGCGCAAAAATCCCATTCGGCGGCGTGTCACAACACAACCCTCGCATTGGAACTTGCAACCGCCGTGCAAGCCAAAGGAGATGGCAGAGAGGGCTCGCAAGCGATCATCAAGATACTCGAAAAAATGTAGCTCCAAAATCAGCGCCTTTTCATTCATATAGAAAAAACACTTTCGCAAACCTCAACAATGATGGTATAATTAAACATCGTAGAAATTGTACTTATTGAACTGGAGGGGTTATGGAGCCTTGTTATAAAAGAGTCATTTTAAAGATCAGCGGTGAAGCGCTTGCGGGCGAAAACAAATTTGGACTGAATGAAGAAGTGCTTCTTCGCATCGCAAAGGAAATTGAAGAAATCAGAACCCTTGGCGTGCAAATCGCCGTCGTTGTCGGAGGCGGCAATTTTTGGAGGGGCAGGACGAGCAAAAGCATGGATCGGGCGACGGCTGATTACATGGGGATGCTTGCGACGGTCATCAACGCGATGGCGCTTCAAGACGCGTTTGAATCGATCGATATACCGACAAGAGTGCAAACAGCCATCGAAATGAGGGAAATTGCGGAGCCGTACATCAGGAGAAAAGCGATCAACCAGCTCAATAACAACGAAGTTGTCATATTTGGCGCAGGCACGGGCAACCCTTTCTTTTCAACCGATACGACAGCGGCGCTACGAGCTGCCGAAATTGAGGCTGACATTATATTGCTTGCCAAGAAAGTGGATGCTGTCTATTCGGAGGATCCCGAAAAAAATCCAAACGCGATTAAATATGATACGTTGACGCATCAGGAGGTTTTGGAAAAAGGCCTCGGAGTCATGGACTCAACTGCTGCGTCTTTGTGCAAGGATAACAACATACCTGTTCATGTCTTTGGGCTTGCGCAGGAGGGAAATATATTAAAAGCTGTCAAAGGCGAAAAAATCGGAACGATGATCAAATAAGGAGGAAATACACATGAGTATGGATGTACAAGGAGTATTAAACGAAAAAATATCGAAAAGCATTTCGGCACTGAAAGAGAATCTGAATACGGTGAGGGCAGGCAGGGCAAACCCGGCGCTGCTTGATAAAATAATGGTCAACTATTACGGTTCGCCAACGCCGCTTAAAAACATTTCGAATGTATCGGTTCCTGACCCGAGAACGCTGATGATATCACCTTTTGATTCAAAGGCGATTGTTGAGATTGAGAAAGCGATTAATGTGGCGAACATCGGAATAAACCCGAGCAATGATGGAAAAGTAATTCGGTTGGTGATTCCGCAAGTGACAGAAGAGAGAAGAAAAGAGCTGACAAAGCTCGTTAAAAAGATTGGGGAAGACAGTAAGGTCGCTGTCAGAAACGAGAGACGCGAAGCAAACGAATTGCTGAAAAAGATGGAAAAAGCGACAGAACTCACAGAAGATGATCTCAAGAGAGAATTGGATGACGCGCAGAAAAAAGCGGACAAAGCCATCAAAGAGATTGATGATATCGTAGCAGCGAAAGAAAAAGAGATTTTAGAAGTATAATCATGATCGATCAAAATAAAATACCATGCCATATCGCAATCGTCATGGACGGCAACGGAAGATGGGCAAAAAAGCGGAACTTGCCTCACCTCGCGGGGCATAATGCGGGAATGGGCGCGATGAAAGAAATCATCAAGAAATCTTCCGCGTTGGGCGTAGAGCATCTTACCGTATATGCATTTTCAACAGAAAATTGGAAGAGAGCTGCCGATGAAGTAAACGGCATATTTAAATTACTTGTTTTGTATGTGGACAAGGAACTGGAAGAACTGCATGAAAACAATGTGAAAGTGAAAATACTTGGTGATTATCGCGCACTGCCAAAGTTTGCTGTCGAAAGAATCGAAAAAGCGGTTCAAAGAACGCAGGACAACACAGGCATGCAATTTAATATTGCTTTGAATTACGGCGGCAGAGATGAAGTGGTTCGTGCGGTCAAAGACATTTGCGAGCAAATCAAAGACGGAAGCCTGCTTCCGGAACAAGTCACCGAGGAAACGATCAGCGAGCGCCTTTATACGGGCAAGAATTTCGCGAACGTTCCCGATCCGGATCTTGTCATCAGAACAAGCGGTGAGATGCGAATATCCAATTATTTGCTTTGGCAAAGCGCATATAGTGAATTCGTTTTTACAGATGTTTTGTGGCCTGATTTCACTCCTCTTGATCTTGAAAAGGCTATTTTTGAATACCAAAACAGAGAAAGGCGCTTCGGCGGACGGTAGAACTGAACAATGAAACAAAGAGTGTTGTCGGGTTTGCTGATGTTGCCGCTATTTATCCTCGTCGTTTTTGGGGATAAAGTGCTTTTGGTGGGCTGTTTTATAATTGGGGTTATGGGCGTCCGAGAATTTTTCAATGGATTCAATAAAATGGGCATAAAGCCGTCCTTTGTGATTGCCTGCGTCAGCGCGGTAGCGTTATATGCGATAGAGATATTTAGAACGTTCATATTGGCAACGGGAATGTGGCCCATGATTCGGTTTCTGCCTTACAAGTTGTACATGCTTTGGTTTGTTGGCGTTGTGGTTGCAAGCTTGCTCTATCTTTTTAATGTTAAAGAACGCAAGCTTGAAGATGGCGCGATAACGATGATGGGTATTTTTTACGTCATTTTCTTATCGTATCATGTGGCGCTTACAGAACTAAACTATGGCATCATGGTATGGCTTATTTTCCTTACGGCATTTGGAACAGATGTTATGGCCTACTTCACAGGCTATGTATTTGGTAAGCATAAATTGTGTCCGACGATAAGCCCTAAAAAAACGATAGAGGGTGCAATTGGTGGCGTATTAGGCAGCGTAATATTGTGTGGAATCTTTGGTTATTTTTTCGCATATGAGGCGTTTTGGCCTAATATGTTTATACATTGCATGGTGATCGGAGCGCTTGGCGGCGTTGTATCGCAATTCGGCGATTTGACAGCCTCGGTGTTTAAACGCAAGATGGGCATCAAAGATTACGGCAACCTGATTCCGGGTCATGGAGGCGTTTTAGACCGCTTTGACAGTGTGCTTTTTACGGCACCGTTGGTGTACTATTACATT